>JBILFU010000045.1:0-10192 GCA_044351405.1 Phycisphaerales bacterium | reverse complement strand
CCGAGCTCGAGGAGCCGCTTGCTCATCGCGATCGCCTTCGCCGTGTCGTGCACGATGATCGGGCAGATCGCGGTCGGGCTCTCGAGGACCTCGAAGCCGGCGTCGCGGATGACGCGGCGCGCGTAGGCGGTGTTGTCGCGCAGGCGCTGGACGCGCTCGGGCTCCCGCATCAGGATCTCGACCGCGGCGCGGGCGCTGCACGCGACCGTCGCCGGGAGCGCGTTCGAGAAGAGGGTCGGGCGGCCGCGCTGGATCAGGAGGTCGATCGCCCTGCGGCTGCCGACCACGTACCCGCCCGCGGCGCCGCCGAGCGCCTTGCCGAGGGTCCCCGTGAAGTAATCGACCGCGGTGCCCGGCATGCCCCAGTGCTCGTGCGTGCCGCGGCCGGTGCGGCCCATCACGCCCGTGCCGTGGCTGTCGTCGACCACGAGGTACGCGCCGAACTCGTCGCACAGGGCGCGCAGGCCCGGCAGGTCGCCGATGTCGCCCTCCATGCTGAAGACGCCGTCGGTCACGACCCAGACGGCGCCGGTCACCTCGGGGTTCGTGCGCGCGGCCTCGAGCTTACGGCGCAGGTCGGCGAGATCGCCGTGGCGGAAGACGCCCTTGTGGAGGCCCTTCTTGATGACCGCCGCGAGCCGGATGCCGTCGATGATCGACGCGTGGTTCAGCTCGTCGCTGATGATCAGGTCGCCCGGCTCGCAGAGGGTCGGGAAGATCGCCTCGTTGGCGTTCCAGCAGCTCGTGAAGGTGTACGCGGCCTCGCAGCCGTAGAGCCGCGCGATCGACTGCTCGAGCTCCTCGTGGCAGGCGAAGGTGCCGCAGATGAAGCGGACGCTCGCGGTGCCCGCGCCGTAGCGGCGGAGGCCCGCGATCCCGGCCTCCACCACCTCCGGGTGGTCGGCGAGGCCGAGGTAGTTGTTCGAGCAGAAGCAGGCGACTTCCCCGTAGCCGCGCAGGCGGACCGTGGCGCCCATCGGCCCCTCGATCGTCTGCAGGTGCTTCAGCTGCCCGGACTGCCGGAGCGACTCCAGCACCTGCTGCGTGCGACTCTCGAACGGACGGGCGACGGCGGTGGTCATCGGGCGCAGGTTACCGGGAGGGCGGCGCACGACCTCCCCCGGGCCCGCGAGGACACCCCGCCGGAAAATGGGTAAATCAACCCGGGGTGATTTTCGCGGCGCCGTAGCGCGCGCGGATCTTGGGCAGCAGGTACTTCTCGAAGGCTCCCTCGAAGGTGTACGTCGGCTGCCAGCCCCAGTCGCGGCGGGCCGCCGAGTCGTCGCACTCCTCCGGCCAGCTGTCGACGATCGCCTGGCGCCCGAGGTCCGGCCTGAAGGACACCTGCGCCTCGGGCCACGCCTGCCTCACCAGGCGCTCGAAGTCCGCGGCGGTCGGGCTGAACGCGGCCACGTTGTAGACGTTCCGCGTGAGCCTGTCCTTCGGAGCCGCCGCGAGCCGCAGCAGCGCGTCGATCGCCTCGGGCATGGTCATGAACGGGATGCGGGTATCCGGGCGGACGAAGCACTCGTACGGCTTGCCCTGCGCGACCACGTGGATCATCTCCGGGCCGTAGTCGCTGGTGCCGCCCGCGGGGACGGTGTCGCTCGAGACGATCCCCGGGAAGCGGATCGAGCGGAAGTCGATCGGCCGCACCATGCGGTCCTTGGCGAGCTTGCGGTAGTGGTCCTGGTAGTAGCGGCCGAGCTCCTCGCCGGCGAGCTTGTTGACGCCGTACATCGTGTGCGCGTGCAGGAACTGGTCCTCGCCGACCACGCGGTTGGCGCGCTTGGCCTCGAGCGTCGGCATGCCGTAGGCGGCGATCGAGCTCGGGAACATGAACTTCACGCCCTGCCCGTGGCTGCGCGCCTGCTCGGCGGCGAGCTTCAGCAGGTTGAGCGTGCCGCCCACGTTGACGTGGTGCGCGGTCTCCGGCGCGAACTCGCCGCGCGTCGAGAGCAGCGCGGCAAGGTGGAAGATCTCTCCGATCTCGTACTGCGCGTGGACGCGCTCGAGGAGCCCCGCGTCGCATATGTCGCCGACGAACGCGTCGCGGCAGCGGCCGCGCACGCAGACGTCCGGCTCGCGCACGTCGATGGCGACGATCTGGCGGCCGGCACCCGCGAGCGACTCGATGAGCCCGTGGCCCATCTCGCCGCCGGCGCCCGTGACGAGGACGACCTTCTCGCGGCGCTGGCCGGTGGGCAGTCGGGAATCGTGGTCCATGGGGGCAGGGAGTGTAGGAACCCGGCCACGCCCGCGCGGCGCTACCCTGCCTCCGCGTGGCGCGAGGCCCCCAAGACCCGCTCGGCTTCCGGCAGGACCGGCCCGTCCTCGGAACGGGGCGCGGCAGGATGGTGGTGCTTGCCGTGGCGGTGGGCGCGCTCTTCCCGGTGCTGCTGCTGCGCCACCGTGCGGACCCGCTGGTCGCGGAGTGGGCGCGCGCGGGCGGATGGTCCCACGGGCCGATCGGCGCCATCGCGCAGCTCGGCAGCCCGCTGGTCTGGCTGGGCGCGGCCGTGCTCGGCTACGGCGTGGCAAGCGGGCTGAACTGGCCGAACACCGCCCGCTGGACGGGCGTCCTTGCCCTGGGCGTGCTCTGGGCGGGGCTCGCCGACATCGCCGTCGAGGGCGCGACCGCCGGTCCGGCCACGGCGGGGATGGCGGCCGTGACCCTCTCGCTCTGGGGGCCCCGGGCCGCCCCGATCTGGGCGGCAGCCGCGGTGCTGGTGGTGGCCGGGCAGGTGCTTTCCGGGACGACGTCCGCGTCGGCAGCCCTGGTCGCGGCGCTGCTGGGGGCGCTGGGGCCGCTGGCGATCGAGTACTGCTGGCACACCGTGGCCCCCGGGACCGCCCCCGTCCGGGGCGCGGACTGGAGGTCCTGAGGGCCGCACGCAAAATTGACCGGCCGCAAACCGGGCGCGCACGACGTTCGTATCCCATCCTGAGGCAGGAGCCGTTCGGGAAGCCAGGCGTGAGTCGCCCCTCGGGCAGGAGGCCCAGCATGTCGACGAGCCCGCATCACAGGCGTTCGTGCAGCACCGGGTCCGGACCGCACCCGGCGGCGCGCCGGGCGCAGGACCTCTTCGTGCGGGCGAACCCGTTCCTCGACGCCCTCTGGGACGCGGCGGAGCGCGGCACCTGCCTCAGCGCCGGCTGCACGGACTGCGGCACGCTCGCCTTCCGGCGCACGCTCGCCGCCATCGACGGGATCGCGCCCGGCGACTCGCTGGCCGTACCGCCGCGCCTCGCGCCGTCCGCCCCGGGCCCGCTCGCGACGGCGCTGGCGGCGATCGACTTCGACCTGCTGCGCCTGGCCCCGCGCTGGTTCGACGCGCTCGACATCGCGCTCTTCCACCTGCGCGACCGCCTGGAGCTCGGCTTCGTGCTCGAGGACTGGGTGCGGCGCGCAGCGCTGCCGACGCGCGTGCTGGACCTGGTGCTGTTCCGCCACGCGCGCTACTCCTTCCCGGACGAGCGGCTGGCGGACCTGTGGATCGACCGCTGCCTCGACGCCTCGTGCGCGACCGGCGACGAGGACCTCGTGGAGAGCCTGATCCTCTCCTGCCCGGAGAGGGTGGGCGCCGACCCGCGCGCGATGCGGGCCGCGCTGGAGGCCGCGAACCGGAGCGCGTGCGTGCGCGCGGTGCTCCGCCGGCTCGGCGACTGCGCGTGAGCGGCAGGCGCGATGCCGCGCGTCAGTGGTCCGAGGAGTAGCGCGCGCGCACGGACTCGAAGTAGCCCTGCAGCTCGAGCGCGATCCCGACGAGCTCCGGGTCGAAGTGCCGGCCCGACTCCTTCCGCAGGAACTCGGTCACCTGCTCCCGCGTCCACGCCTCCTTGTAGGACCGCGCGCTGGTCAGGGCGTCGTACACGTCCGCGACCGCGACGATCCGGGCGAACAGCGGGATGGCCTCGCCGCGCAGCGGCAGCGCCGGCGGGTTCCGGTCCATCTCCGCGGGCAGCTCGCCCAGCGCGGCGGGCTCGATGGTGCCGGGGTATCCCGTGCCGTCCCAGCGCTCGTGGTGGTGGATCGCCACGTCGCGCGCCGCCTCGTCGTACGGCGTCGCCGCCACGGCGAACAGCCGGCCGCCGAGCAGCGCGTGGGTCTGCATGCGGCGGTACTCGGCGTCGTCGAGCTTGCCGGGCTTCTTGAGGATGCTGTCGGGGATCGCGACCTTCCCGACGTCGTGCAGCATCGCCGCGATGCGCAGCTCGTCCCGCCTGCGCAGGCGCTCCGACTCGTCCACGCCGTGGATCGCCGCCCAGCGGTCGTAGATGGCCACCGCGCACTCCGCCACGCGCTGCACGTGCGCACCCGTCTCGGAGGGGTCGCGCATCTCCGCGGTCGCGATGGTGCGCATGATCACGCCGCGCACCAGCTTCGCGCGCTCCACGGCCAGGGACGCCATGCCGGCGAAGAGCTCGACCGCCGCCTCGTCGGCCTGCGTGAACACCGCGGAACCGGCCGGCTGCTTGCCGCGGCCGCGGGCGTTGATGAGCTGCAGGACACCCACCACCTCGTCGCGCGCGTCGTGGAGCGGGAACACCAGCATGCTCCGGGTCACGTACCCGGTGCGGAGGTCGACGTCTCCCCTGAAGTGGTACGGCAGGGACGGATCCAGCGCGTGAACGTCGGCGATGCGCAGCGGGCGCCCCGTGGACGCGACGTACCCGGCGATCGAGGAGGAGTCGAGCGGCACCCGGACGTCGGCGAGCGGCATGCGACCGCCTGGGGTCAGCCGCGACTCGAGCGTGTCGTTCTGCGAGTAGACGAGCCGCAGGCCGCCCGCCTCGTTCATCCAGATCGACCCCGCGTCGGCGTCGGTGAAGGACCGCGCCAGCCGCAGGGTCTGGTCCATCACCTCGGCGAGGTCCTGCGCTCGCCCGAGCTTGGTGCCGAGCGCCGCCACCTCGGCGATGCGCTCACGCTGCTCCTGGCTCTCCTGCCCCAGCAGGTCGTTCAGCGCCGCCAGGCGGCGGTTCGCCGCGTCCACCTCGGCGTTGCGGCGCAGGAGCTCCGACTGGCTCTGGGCGAGGGACCGCATCGCCCGGTCCCGCTCGCGCTGGATCCGGCCCATGCGCGCGTGGTAGCGGATGCGGGCCACCAGCTCGCGCGCCTCGGGAAGCTTGACCAGGTAGTCGTTGGCCCCCAGCGCGAAGCACTCCTCCTTGGTCGCCGCGGCGTCGTCGGAGGTGAGCACCACCAGCGGCGTCTCGGCGAGCTCCGCCGAGGAGCGGATGCGCCGGATCTGGCCGAGCCCGTCCACGCCGGGCATCACCAGGTCCTGCAGGATCACGTCCGGCCGCCGGTCGAGCGCCGTCCGGAAGCCGGAATCCGCGTCCTGCTCCACGACCAGCTCCAGGTCCGCGAACGGCGCCAGCAGCGACCGCAGGGCCGCGCCGACGATCGGCTGGTCGTCCACCAGGAGCACCAGCGTGCGGGAGTCGTGCTGTTCGGGGGGCGCCACTACTGCCTGATCCTATCGGCACGCGGGAAGGCGGGCGATCCGCGGAAAGCCACCCATGGGATTCGAACCCACGACCTGTGCTTTACGAAAGCACTGCTCTACCGCTGAGCTAGGGTGGCGGAGGGGCGGATGATAGCGAGGCGCGCGGATCAGCCGCCGGCGGACTCGCCGCCGTCCATGCCGGAGCCGGACTCCGGCTCGGCGGCGGGTTCCTCGCCTTCGGCAGGCTCCGCGGCCTCGCTGCCCGCGGCCGGGCTCGGCGCGCCCGTGGCTCCCGGCACGCGGAACTTGAGGACCAGCTCCACCGCATCCCCCGCCGGCAGGCCGAGCGCTCCGAATGCGGCGGCGGCGGCGTCGGCGGTGGGTCCGTTCGAGGTGCGGACCAGTTCGCGGATCGCGTCGGTCTGCGCCTTGGTCGCCTTGCCGCCGAAGCGGCGCGCACCCTCGGCGACCGAGCCGAGCAGGTCCGACTGTCCCTCGCCCGATGCGGCGAGGGCCGCCTCGATGACCGCCTGCTGCGCGCGCTCCGAGTCGATCCACGCGAGGATCGAGGCGATCTGCGCCATGATCCGTCCTTCCTGCGAGCGCATGGCGCCCACGAGGATCGACTCCGCGTCCGCCAGCCGGTAGACGGAACCTCCCGAGACGCCGATGCGCTCCAGCGCGTCGAGCGCGGCGCTGAACTGGCCTTCCGACACCGCGCCGGTCGCCGCGACGGCGCCCGAGGAGGCGATGCCCGCACGGAAGCCCTCGTCGGAGACCTCCGAGGACAGCACGGCGACGCGGCCGCCGGATGCGAGCGACAGCAGGGAATCGACGTCGGCGGCGGGCACCACCAGCACCGCGGGGACGGACGCGCCGCCCGCGCCCGACCGGATGGACTCCAGCTCCGCGCGGGCCCAGCCGCCCTCGCCGGCGATGACCACCACGTCGCAGCCGCCGTTGCGCGAGGCGAGGGCTCCGTACTCCGCCGCGTTGCCGACGGCGGTCATGGGCTCGAAGCCCGCCGCCTGCGCCATCGCGGAGACGCGCTGCCCGGCCTCGACGCCCGAGGTGACGATCCCGGCCGCGGAGGCGCCGCCGCCGCGGACCGCCTGCGCGAGGATCGGGACGACCTGCTCGCTGCCGGGGAACGCGGAGGTCGGCTCCACCGACGCGAGCGCGAGCGCCGCGTCCAGGCGCAGCGCGCGATCGTCGTGGTCGAGCGCCTTGATGGCCGGCGAGGAGCCGTCCTCCACCAGGCCGCCGAGGCCGGCCGAGCGACGGAGGGCCTGCAGGCCCGCCCGGACGATGACCGGATCACGGAGGTCCAGGCCGACCTGGACGACGTCCTGGAGCACGGACGGGCCGCTGACGGCGGCGAAGAACGCGGCCGACCGGTCCTGGCCGCCGAAGAGCGGGTCCTCGGTTCCGTCGCCCGAGCGCTGCTCGCGGCGGAGGTCCGCGGCGACGAACGCCGCGAGCGCCTTGGCATCGGCAGGATCGAGCTCGAGCGCGCGCCGCGCGAGCAGCATGGCCATCGAGTCGTAGAACACCGTCGTGGAGATCGGCGCACCGGCAAGGCCGCCGAACTCCGTCCAGCGCCAGGTCATCTGCACGGGCTCGGAAGGGTGCGCGGCGAGCGACGGGTCGGCGGAGAGGAAGCGCAGCGCCCCGGCGGCGTAGGCGGCGTGCGCCGGGCCGTCGGCGGCACCGAGCGCGCGCACGGCATCGAGCGCCGCGCCCGAGACGTCGGTCGTCGCGCCCTCCGCCTGAGCGACGTCGAGGAGGAAGGGCACCGCCACCGGCGACCCGAGCTGCCCGAGGATGGCGCAGACCTTCCGCTGCGCGCCCGGATCGAGGTCGGCGAGCGCCTGCGCGAGCGGCAGCGCCGCCTGCGACTTGAGCTCGATGAGCATCCGCGTGCACGCGGCGTCCATTCCCAGGTCGCGGCCCTCGGCGACATGGCGCAGCAGCGACGGCACGGCACGGTCGCCCGCCGCCATCAGCCGCGACTTGGCCAGCTCCTGGCCGCGCATCGGGCCGACGAGCATGCCCACGGCCTCCTCGATGCGGGAGAGCTCGCGCGCCAGCTCGCGCCGGCCGGTCTCGAGCTTGGTCTCGAGCGAGGCCGCGGCGTCGGAGACGTCGGCCATGGCCCGCGAACGGCGGAACGCCGCCTCGAGACGGGCACCGAGGTCGCCCGAGTCGATGGCGGACGCGAGCTCCCGGGCGCCCACCGACTCGTCGAGCAGGGCCCGGGCGGCCGCGAGGGCCACGTCTGGCTTCGCGATCATGACGTTGTGGGCGAACAGGTCGGCCTGCGAGACGATCCGCGCGGCGCCCGCGGGAGCCTGCGCGGCCACGGGTGCGTCGTCGCCCGCTGCGGGGGCGGCCGGCAGCAGGGTGCAGGCGGCGAGGGCGAGCGGGGCAAGGATCGTCGGACGCGTCTTGTGAACCACGGATCGACCTCGGTTTCCGGCGCCCGGAAGTGGGTGCCGAACGGCGGACATCGAAGGGCTACGCACCCCTCTCCGGCCGGGATGCCCCGAAAGTCCGACGAATCTACGCACAGCCCGTCCCGGTGTCAACGAAAGTTCCGGGACCCTCGGCTATGCTCCCCGCCGCGCAGGCGCCTGCGGCCGTGTGGCCGCGGGAAGCCGGAGCAGCGCCGCCCGGAACGGTCCTTCCGGTTCGGTCCCTGCCCCGGCTCGGGAAGGCGGTGAGACACCGCCGCGGACGCGCCGCCGTGAACGGGCCGCGGGTGCAGGCACCCGCAGCCGGATCCGACAGCCACTGGTGGCCCGCGCAACGCGGGACGCCGGGAAGGCGGGTCCGGAGCCCCAAGCCGGAAGACCGGCCTGCGCATACGGTCCTGCCCACGCGACTTGGGCTCACGGCCGCCGGACCATCGCCGCCCCCGCGGCCGTCGGGACAGCATGTCGCACTCCAACGCACCCGCCAGGGATGGCATGCAGGTGCTCGCCGCCACGGCGATCGCGGCGCTCTCGCTCGGAGCCGGCGCCGCACCGCGCTGCGCGACCTCCGTGGTCTCGTACTCGGCCGGTGCGGGTACGGGCGCGTCGTACCGCTCGCCGCAGTCCGCCTTGGGCGAACCATCGCGCTTCACCGGAGCCGGCATCGAGCCCGGGGCGGTCACGCCCTTCCGGCCGCCCTTCCTGCCGACGGAAGTGGTGTCCGTCGGGCGCGGAGGCCACCTCGTGCTGGCCTTCGACGAGCCGGTCACGGACGACCCGCGGAACCCGCACGGCATCGACCTGATCGTCTACGGCAACTCGTTCTGCGCGGACCTGGCGTACCCGGCCGGCATCGCGGGCTGGTCGTACGCGGAGGGCGGGCGCATCGAGCTCAGCGCCGACGGCCTCGCCTGGAGCCCGGTGCCCGCCGCAGAGGCGGACGGCGGCCTCCCGACGCTCGCCTGGACGGACGTCGGTCCCTACGACGCGGAGCCCGGCGAGCTGCCGACGGCGTTCGACGTCCCGGTCGATCCCGCCGTCACGCCCGACTCCGTCCTCGGCCTCGACTGGGGAACGCTGGTCGCCTCGTACGGAGGCGGCGCCGGCGGCACCCGCATCGACCTTGCCGCGGCCGGGCTGGCCGCGGCGCGCTTCGTGCGGATCTCCGTGGCCGCGGATGCCGCGTACGTGCCGGAGGTGGATGCGGTGGTCGCCGTCCGCCCCGCCCCGCCCTCGCCGGACCTTGACGGCGACGGCGCGGTCGACGGCGCGGACCTCGGCATCCTGCTCGGCGAGTGGGGCGCGTGCCCGGGCTGCGCGGCCGACCTCGACGAGAGCGGCACGGTCTCGGGATCGGACCTCGGCCTCCTGCTGGGAGCGTGGTCGTGAGGCGCCGCGGCTTCACCATGACGGAGCTCCTCGTGACCGTGGCGACGGTGGCGCTGCTGGTCTCGCTCCTGGTCCCCGGACTGCGCGCGGCAGCGGCGGTCGCGCGCACGACGGCGTGCACGTCGAACCTGCGTCACCTGGCGGTGGCCTGCGCCTCGTACGAGGCGACGAACGCGGCGCTCCCGGCCGCGATCCTCTACTTCCGCGAGGACGGCGACGTGCGGACCGTGGCGTGGGACTTCGAGCAGCGCGCCGGCCAGTGGTCACCCGGCCCGCTCTGGTCGCACGTCGACGGCGCGATCGCGGTGCACCAGTGCCCGGACTTCGAGGGCGCCTCCACCTTCGGCGCGGACCCTTACACGGGCTACAACTACAACACCAGCTACCTCGGCCACGAGGGCTCGTACCCGACCGTCGACGAGGCGGGCAACGTCCGGCACGGCTGGGACACCGCCCGGCGCGGCCTGCCCACCGGCGCGATCCGCTCGCCGGCGACCACGGCCCTCTTCGGCGACGGAGGCTGGCGGGGCGGCGCCAACAAGTTCATGCGGGCGCCGGGCGCACCGGAATGCGACGCCGCCACGGCGTGCGCAGGGACGCAGGCGTTCCGGCACTGGGGCGGATGCTCGTGCGTTGCGCACCTGGACGGGCACGTCGGCACCTGCGCCCAGCCGCGCCGGGGGGAGCGCAGCACCGCCCAGCTCGCCAGGTGGGTGACGGACCACCCGCGCAACGGGTTCCTGTCCGAGGACGACTCGGCCTACGGGGGCGACTGACCGTGCGCATCGACCGCTGCATCTGCCACAAGGCGACCTTCGCCGCGATGCTCGCCTGGCGCGAGCGCCACCCGCAGGCAGGCTTCGAGGAGCTGCAGCG
>JBILFU010000311.1:0-2720 GCA_044351405.1 Phycisphaerales bacterium | reverse complement strand
CCATGCTCCTTGTCCCCCTTGCCGCCACGAGCGCCGTGCTCGCGCAGGCGGCCGTGCCCGCCGGCGCGGCAGACGCCCGGCCGAAGGCCGCGACCGTGTCCACCGCATCGTGGTACCTCCGCAACGAGGTCGGCGGCAACCTGATCCCGAGCATCTCCCTCGCCGATCGGTCGACGACCGACGGCGTGAACGTCGTGTCGATCTCGGGCGCCAGCCTCTCCATGGACGCCGGCGTGGCCTGGAACATCGCGTTCGGGTGGAAGATGAACGACATGCTCGGCATCGAGGTGTCGAGCGGCATCAGCTACAACTCCTTCGACTACGTCACCGGGACCGTCGACCTCAACGGCACCGCCGAGACCGGGTCCGTGGGCGTGGACGGCAGCCTGCTACAGGTGCCGATCCTCGCGGGACCGCGCCTGGAGCTGCCGGTCGGCGACTCCCTCAGGATCAACCTGGGGGCATCGGTGGGCGCGATCTGCCTGCACGGCCAGCTCGACTCCACGTTCAACACGGGCGCCGGTTCGTTCACGCTGGACGGAAGCGACACCAGCTGGGCGTTCGCGTACTCGGCGACCTTCGGACTCGACTGGGCCGTCGCCCCGTCCGTAGGCGTCGGCGTCGCCTACCGGTTCCTGGGTACCACGTCGGCCGGATTCGCCGAGGGCGACTTCATCGAGGCGGACGCCATCTACAACCAGCAGGTGATGGCGACCGTGACGCTGCGCTTCTGACGCCGGCGCGGGGCGAGGTACGGTCGGCAGCTCCCCGTCCGTACACTCGCCCCGCGTGAGCGCGCAGCCCCACATCCTCGGCCAGGGTCGCGCCGTGGCGGCGCTCGGCCGTGCGCTTGCCTCCGGCCACCTGCACCACGCGTGGATCCTGCACGGCCCGGCAGGCGTCGGCAAGTTCCGTGCGGCGGAGGCGATGGCGCGCATCCTGCTCGACCCGGAGTCGACCGCCGCGCAGCGGGCGTCGCTCGAGCCGCCCCGCGGAACCCCGGCCGCGCGCATGCTCGACTCCGGCACGCATCCGGACCTCCACGTGATCCGCAAGGAGCTGGCGGCCCTGAGCGACAGCCGCGAGCTGCGCGAGCGCAAGCAGCTGAGCATCCCGCTCGACCTCCTGCGCGAGCGGATGATCGGCGGCACCGCGGGCGACGGCCGCCACCACGAGAGCGCCGTGTTTCGCACGCCCGCGCTCGGGCACTGGAAGGTGTTCGTGGTGGACGAGGCGGAGCTGCTCCACGCCGAGGCGCAGAACGCGATGCTCAAGACGCTCGAGGAGCCGCCTGCGCGCACCACGATCGTGCTGGTCACGCAGCAGGAGGAGCAGCTCCTGCCGACCATCCGCAGCCGCTGCCAGCGCGTGGCGTTCGGGCCGCTCGATCCCGCGTCGATGCGTGCGTGGTGGGAGCGCGGCGGGCCGGACGTCCCCGCGGCGGACCGCGCGTTCCTCGAGGAGTTCGCCGCGGGCTCGCCGGGGGTCGCGGCGCTCGCCGCGGAGCACGGGATCGCGGGATGGTCGCGCGAGCTCTCGCCGCTCTTCGACGCGCTCGAGGGCGGTCGGTTCCCCGCCGGGCTCTCGGAGCGCATGGCGGAGATCGTGGACGAGTACGCCAAGGGCATCGTCGACGCCGACGAGAGCGCGTCGAAGGACGCGGCCAACCGCGCCGCGGTGCGCATGCTGGCCCAGCTCCTCGGGATGCGCGCGCGGCGCGGGCTTGCGCAGGCGGGCGGCGATCCCGGGAGCCTGGCGCGCTGGCTGGGCGCGGCGGAGGCGCTCGGCGAGTTCGAGCGGCTGGTGCGCTCCAACGCGAACCTCAAGCTGGCCATCGCGAACCTGGTGGCGCAGTGGGCCGAGCGCACCGCGCCCGCCGGGGCCGCCCATGCCCGCTGAGATCGAGCGCGTCTTCCTGCTCCGCGCGCTGCCGCACCCGATGCCGGCGGGGGAGACCTGGCTGATCGAGCAGGGGTACCTGCCGCCGGTGCGCCACGGCGGCCCGGATGCACCGGCCGGAGCGCCCGCCGCAGCGCTCGCCGAGGGGCGCTTGCGTCGCATCGAGCGCGCGGACGGATCGGTGGAGCTGGTGCACACGGTGAAGCGCGGCGCCGGCCGCGTGCGCGAGGAGATCGAGCGGCCGATGGACGCCGCGGAGTTCGCGCGCGAGTGGCCGCGCACCGAGGGCGCGCGCCTGCGCAAGGAGCGGATCCGCACCGGCCACGGCGGCCTGGTCTGGGAGGTGGACCGCTTCCTGGACATCCCGGTGGTCCTCGCGGAGTGCGAGATCCCCTCGGTGGACACGCCGCTCGAGATCCCGCCGTGGCTCGCGCCCTTCGTGGAGCGCGAGGTCACCGACGAGCCCGCGTTCCGGAACTTCGAGCTCGCGCGGCGCGCGGGCCTGCTGCGCGGGCGATAACAGTCGCACCTCGCCGCCGCGCCTTGCGCTACGATTTCCGCCCTTCGCGAGGAGCCTCCATGTCCTTCACCTGCGCCATCGTCACCCCGTCCGACGCCGTGCTCGACACGCCCGCCACCTACGCCAGCTTCGAGGCATGGGACGGCCAGCAGGGCGTGGCGACCGGGGCGTCCGCCTTCCTGACCAAGCTCGGGACCGGCGTCGTCACCGTGCAGGCCGAGGGCGGCGCCACCCGCATCTTCGTCCTCGACGGCGGCTTCGCGCAGATGGACGGCAAGCGCCTCACGCTCCTCACCGACCG
>JBILFU010000310.1:0-2729 GCA_044351405.1 Phycisphaerales bacterium | reverse complement strand
GGACGCGCTGGTCGCGCGCCACGAGGCGCGGCGCACGGCGCGGTGAGCCCGCGCGATACGCTGCAGCCGTGGCACGCAGCCAGCACATCGACCGCGCCATGCAGCAGGCGGCCACCGGCCGCATCGAGGAGGCGATCGCCTCGCTGCGGCTCCAGCTCAGGCTCAAGCCGGTCGACCTGGAGGCGATGTCGGTGCTGGGGGCGCTCCTCGTGCAGTCCGGGCAGATGGCGCAGGCGATCACCGTGCTGGAGCGGTGCGTGGCGGCGTTCCCGAGGCACGCGATGGCGCACAACAACCTGGCCAACGCCTACATGCAGGCCGGGAGGCTCCGCGAATCCGCGCGCCACTACGAGCGCGCGCTCGAGCTGCACCCCGACCACATGCAGGCGCTGCTCGGGCTCTCCTTCTGCCGCACCTCGCTGGAAGAGAGCGAGGCGGCGATCGCCGCGGCAGAGCGCGGGCTCGCCATCCAGCCGGACCTCACGGAGATGCACATCAACCACGGGCTCGCGCTCGCAGCCGCCGACCGGCTGGACGACGCGCTCGCCTCGATGCGCCGCGTGCTCGCGCGCAGGCCGCAGGACGCGGACCTGCGCGGCCAGTTCCTGCTGGCGCTGAACTACCTGTCGCTCCCCGCGGAGGAGATCGCGCGCGAGCACCGGGACGTCCGTCTCGGCGTGAGCGGAACGCCCGAGCCGCCGGACACGGGGCGTGACCCGGACCGGCCGCTCCGCGTCGGCGTCCTCTCCGGCGACCTGCGCGAGCACTCGGTCGGGTACTTCGCGGACGCGCCGCTCGCGCGCATGCCGGAGGGATGGAAGCTCGTCGTCTTCTCGCTCCACTCCGGCGGCAAGCGCGACCCGATGCTCGAGCGCTACGAGGCGCTCGCCGACGAGTGGGTGAAGGTCGCGCCGCTCGACGCGGCCTCGATCGACGCCGAGATCCGCAGGCGGCGCATCGACGTGCTGCTCGAGCTCGGCGGCCATACCGGGGGCGGACGCCTGCAGGCGCTCGACCGAAAGCCGGCGCCGGTCGTCGTCAGCGCGATCGGCTACCCGAACACCACCGGCCACCCGTCGGTCGACCTGCGGTTCGTCGACTCCGTCACCGATCCGGCGGGATCGGACGCGCTCTGCACCGAGCGCCTGGTGCGGCTCGACCCGTGCTTCCTCTGCTACCGGCCGCTCGACGGCGCGCCGGAGCCCGCGATGCCGGCGGCGGACGCGCCGATCACCTTCGGATCGTTCAACCTGACCTCGAAGATCCGCGAGGCGACCATCGCGCTCTGGTCGCGCGTGCTGGCCGACGTGCCAGGATCGCGGCTCCTGCTCAAGGCCAAGTCGCTGAAGGACGGCGGCATGCGGAAGCGCCTGCTGGCGCGCTTCGAGGCGGGCGGGATCGATCCGGCGCGGGTCGAGACCATCGCGTTCACGGACACGGTGCAGGAGCACCTGGCGCTCTACTCGCGCATCCACGTCGCGCTCGACAGCACGCCGTACAACGGCACCACGACCACCTGCGAGGCGCTGTGGATGGGCGTACCGGTGGTCTGCGTGCGCGGCGACCGGCACTCGGCGCGGGTCGGGGCAAGCCTGCTGAACGCCGCCGGCTGCGCGGAGCTCCTCGCGGAGGATGCCGACGGATTCGTGCGCATCGCCACGGGGCTCGCGGGCGACCGGGAGCGGCTCGCGCGGCTGCGATCGGGACTGCGCGATCGGCTGCGCGGTTCGCCGCTCCTCGATGCGGACGCCTACGCCGCGCGGTTCCACGCCGCGCTCCGGCAGGCATGGCGCGACCACTGCGGCACGGGAGCGACGCGGTGACGCGAACGGTCGCGCGCGCGGTGCGCGCCGCGTTCGTGACGGTGCCGCCCCCGCCGCCCTGAGCACCGATAGTCTCCGCCATGGTGATTCCCGTCCCCGATCCGCCACCGGTCGACGTCCAGCGCGAGCTCGCCGCGATGCGGGCGGAGCTGGCGTCGATCCGCGCGCGCATGCAGGACGGCTGGCTCGACGAGTCGCGGGCGCGGGACGTGCGCGCGATCGTCCGCGACGCGCTCGCCGACAGCGCGACGCGCGCCTCGCTGCAGGGCAACGACTGGTCGATCGGGTACCGCGGCGGCGCGGCGCTCGCGGCAGCCGACGGCTCGACGAGCATGAACTTCTCCGTGCTGGAGCAGGTCCGCCTCGTCCTCTCGTCCGCGTACGGTCCGGCGGACGGCACGGGCGACGCGAACACCCGCTGGGGCCTCGAGAACCGCCGCACCAACCTCACGATGCAGGGCACGATCGTCGATCCGTCGATCACCTACCTGGCGCTCCTCTCCTACCAGTCGCAGTCGGACCGCTTCGTCCAGGTGCCCGACTCGCTGCGGCCGATGTACGCGCAGTTGGCCAAGGACCTCGGCGGCGGTCTGCGGGTGGTGGTCGGCCTGCAGAACGTGCCGTGGGACCTCGAGAGCGACTTCTTCGGCTCGTCGCGCCTCACGTCCGGCGACTACTCGGTCTTCAACTACCGCTTCGGCGCCGGCAAGCAGCCCGGCATCGCGGCCCGATGGACGGGCAAGGACGTGCGCGCCGCGGTGGGCACGTTCAGCCAGCTGAACGTCCGGGCGGACGGCGGGTGGAACTCCGACGAGTACCTCTCCTTCGCCGTCGCGGGCCGCGCGGAGGCAAAGTGGGGCGCGGACTGGGAGCAGCTCGCGTGGATGTCGGGCTCGCGCACGGACG
>JBILFU010000044.1:0-10254 GCA_044351405.1 Phycisphaerales bacterium | reverse complement strand
TAGCAGAGCATGCTCGCGCCGTGGTAGCCGGCGGCGGTGGCGCCGATGCAGCTGGTGATGTGGTCGTAGCCCGGGAAGATGTCGGTCACCAGCGGCCCGAGCACGTAGAAGGGCGCGCCGTGGCAGATTCTGCGCTGCAGCTTCATGTTGAACTCGATCTGGTCGAAGGGCACGTGGCCCGGACCCTCGATCATCACCTGCACGCCCATGCGCCAGGCACGCTCGGTGAGCTCGCCGAGCGTCTCGAGCTCCGCGAGCTGCGCGCGGTCGGTCGCGTCCGCGAGTCCGCCCGGGCGCAGGCCGTCGCCGATCGAGAACGTGACGTCGTGGCGGCGCATGACCTCGCAGATCCGCTCCCACGCCTCGTACATCGGGTTCTGGCGGCCGTGGACGAGCATCCACTTGGCGAGCAGGCTGCCGCCGCGGCTCACGATGCCGATCAGGCGCCGCCTGATGAACGGCAGGTGCTCGCGCAGCACGCCGGCGTGGATCGTGAAGTAGTCGACGCCCTGGCGCGCCTGGTGCTCGAGCGTGGCCAGGATGATCGACTCGTCGAGGTCCTCGATCTTCCGGCCGATGATCATCGAGTAGATCGGCACCGTGCCGATGGGCACCGTGCTGCTGCGGATGATCGCGTCGCGGCACTCGTCGAGGTTTCCGCCGGTGGAGAGGTCCATCACCGTGTCGGCGCCCCACTTCTCCGCCCACTTCAGCTTCTCGACCTCCTCGTGCGTGCCGCTCGAGACGGGCGAGGCGCCCATGTTGGCGTTGATCTTCGTCTTCGCGGCGCGGCCGATCGCCATCGGCTGCAGCGCGTATGCGAGGTGGTTGCGGTTCGCGGGGATCACCATGCGCCCCGCGGCGACCTCGTCGCGCACCTGCACGGCGGTGAGGTGCGGCTCGCGCTCCGCGACGCGCGCCATCTCGGGCGTCACGACGCCGAGGCGCGCGCTCTCGAGCTGCGTGACGGGCACGAAGCCCCTCGGGTGGATGACGCGGCGCCACTCGCCGCGCGCGCTCTCGAACTCGACGACGCCGAACGCGTCGCCGCAGCAGTTCGAGCACGCCGGGCCGTCCGGCCGCCCGGCGAGCACCACCGTCGACCAGCCCTGCGGCAGGAAGTCCCACGCGGTGCGGTCGCTTGGCGCGGGCATGCCCGGCGTGTCCGGCGAGCTGAACGCGAGCGGTCCGCCGATGTCCGCGCGGCGCGCGAAGCTGCCGGGCGTCGTTCCCTGGGCCCCGCTGGAGGGGTTGAACGCGCCCGCGAGCGGAAGCGGGAAGGTCGGGCGAGACGAAGTGGCTGGAGTCATGGCCATCCTTGCGCGCAATGCGCCCGGACAGGCCAAGGATTCGAACGGCACCGTCGCCGCCACCCGCTCGGGCGGCCGCCGGCCGTTCGCTTCCCTACGCCGGTCCGAACCGGGTCAGGTTCCGCGGGTACTTCTCAGCGCCTGCGCGTGCAGGGGCGCCCCGAGCGAACGGGGGAATTCTAGGGAGCGGCAGGACACGGTGCATCTCGTGGCGAGGTTTTCGGTATGGCAGGCGGGACCGCAAACTTTCCGGATCTTGAGCCCCGCTCTTGACCGGCACGGGCCGCGGCACCGATATCTCCGTCACCGAAGGCTCGTTGGGCACATGGAGCGTTCGGACCGTCGCGGCCTCTCGCCGCGGCAGACATCGATCCGGGTCAACTTCCGGGGTCTGGCGCGAGCCAGCCGGGGACACACTGCACGCCTCCCGGCGTGCATCCTTCCGGGGGTTCGCGGATTTCGGCAATCGCAGCCGAGGCTTCCCGCGAATCGCACGACGTTTCCCGACTGTTCGATGCTCCGAAGCCCCCCCCGCTACTCCGACCCCTCTCTCCCGCCCCTCGACGAGGCGGACCGCAAGCTGATCCAGGCGCTGGTGAGCGACGGCCGAGCCTCCGGACGTGACCTCGCCCAGATCACCGGCATCTCCGAGGCCAACGTCAGCCGACGGCTCGCGCGGCTGATCGAGGAGAAGTCGATCAGGATCGCGGGCTTCGTGCCGCCCGAGATCCTGGGCCTCGAGGTGCAGTTCCTCACCTTCATGCGGGTCAGGGGGTCCGTGGACGAGGCCGCCAAGGCGTTGGTACCGCACCCGGAGCTCGCCTGGCTGTCCGGCCTGTTCGGGCACTGGGACCTGGTCGGCTACGGCGTGGTGCAGGACACCGTCGCCCTCAACGAGTTCATCGACCGCGCGATCCGCTCCAACCCGACCTTCCGAGCCACGCGCATCGAGGTGGTGCTCGCCTTCGAGGGCACCGGCCGCAACCTGGAGACCCGCAAGGTGACGCGCGAGGTCGATGCGAGCGACCGGCTCATCATCCGCGAGGTGCAGCGTGACGGACGCGTCTCCTTCACCGAGATCGCCAACCGTACCGGCATCTCCGCCACGAGCGCGGCAGACAGGTTCCGCCGGCTGGTCGCCGAGGGCACGCTCCGGATCATGTCCATCCCGGACCCGGTTCGGATCGACAGGCTGCTCTCGGGCTCGCTGGGACTGTGCCTGACGCGGCCGATCGCGGAAGTCATGCCGAAGCTGCGCGGCATCGCGGAACTCTCCTTCCTCTCGACGAGCACGGGGCCCTGCCCCATCCGCTGCGAGTTCCATGTCGGCGACGAGGGCGAGATGGACGAGCTCCGCAGCCGCGTGCTTGCGGTGCCCGGCGTCGAGGACGCCGAGATCTCGATCTACCGCAGGCTCTACAAGCAGACGTTCGAGTGGTTTGCGCCGCCGGTGCAGTGACCCGGGGCATGCCCGCGGGCGCCGGGCTATCGTCCGCGGCATGGACCAACTGACCGTCATCCGCGATGCGCACGCATGGCTTCGCTGGCTCTCGGGCCGCACGCTCGACGCCTGCGCGGGGCTGCCCGACGCCGATCTCCGCCGCGAGTTCCCGATCGGGCTCGGCTCCGTGCACGCGACCCTGGTGCACCTGGTGGGCGCGGAGCGCATCTGGATCGGCGTGCTCGAGGGCGATGCGGCGGTCTCCATGCCGGCTCCTGCGGAACTCCCCGACGTGGCGGCGATCCGAGGCGCCTACGCCGACGTCCGCCGCCGCTGGGACGCCTACCTGGCGCGGCTCGACTTGGCCGAGTGCGAGCGCATCGTCGTGCGCGTGCGCGACGGCCGCGAGTTCCGCCAGTCCGTCGCCGACTCGCTGATGCAGGTGCCGACGCACGCGCTCTACCACAACGCGCAGCTCAGCTTCATGCTCCGCAGCATGGGCCGGCAGCTGCCCGACTCGAGCTGGATCCTCTGGGGCCGCGAGCGGCTCGCGGGCTGACGATGGCCGGCGCGCCGCGCTTCGCGATCGACGCCGCAGACGTCGCGGCAGCCGCGGCGCGGATCGCGCCGTTCGTGCGGCGCACGCCGACGGTGCGCTGCGACTCGCTCTCCGAGCGCGCCGGACGCGCCGTGCACCTCAAGCTCGAGTCGATGCAGCGCACCGGGAGCTTCAAGATCCGCGGGGCGACCAACGCGGTGCGGTCGATCCCCGCGGCCGACGCCGCGCGAGGCGTCGTCACGCACAGCTCGGGGAACCACGCGCTCGCGCTCGCGGTGGCGGCCGCGGCGCGCGGGATGCCGGCGCACGTCGTGATGCCGGAGAACGCGTCGCCCGCCAAGCGCGCCGCGGTGGAGCGGGCCGGCGCCCGCGTCGTGACGAGCGGCAACTCCGGCGCCGAGCGCGAGGCGGCCGCCGCGGACGTCCAGCGCGCCACCGGGGCCACGATGGTGCCGCCCTTCGATCACCCGTGGGTGATGGCCGGCCAGGGCACCATCGCACCGGAGATCCTCGAGGACCTGCCGGACGCCGCGACGCTCGTCGTGCCGGTCGGCGGCGGCGGGATGATCTCGGGGATCGCGATCGCAGCCCGCGCGATGCGACCGGACGTCCGGATCGTCGGCGCCGAGCCCGCGCTCGCGGACGACGCCGCCGAGTCGCGGCGCACCGGCGTGCGCGCGCCGCAGCGACCGCCCGTGACGATCGCCGACGGCCTGCGCACCGCGCTCGGCGAGCTCACCTTCCCCGTCGTGCGCGAACTCGTCGACGACGTCGCGATCGTCTCCGAGGAGGAGATCGTCGAGGCGATGCGGATCGCGTTCACGGAGGCGCGGCTCGTCATCGAGCCGAGCGCGGCGGTCGGCATCGCGGCCGTGCTCGCGGGGCGCGTCGGCGGCCCCGCCGACCGTCCGCTCGCGTGCGTCGTCTGCGGAGGGAACGCGGACCTCGCGCGGCTGCCGTGGACGGCCGGCTGAGCCCGCACGGAGCGCGCCCGGCCCCTCAGCCCCAGTTCGCGAGCTGGATCCCCAGGTCCGCGCCGTTCACGACCCCGTCGCCGTTCAGGTCGGCCGGACCGCGGCCGCCCCACGCTGCGAGCAGGATGCCCAGGTCCGCGCCGTTCACGGCGCCGTCCGCGTTCAGGTCGCCGGGGCGAAGCGCGGGCACGCCGGTGGCCACGATCGACGCGTTCGAGCTGTTGGCGACGGTGCCCTCGGAGAAGGTGCCCGACATCAAGAGGTTCGCGGTCGAGCCCGGGGGAAGGATCGTCGGCAGCGGGAACGCGACGTTCGAGATCGGCGGCGGGGCGGGCACGACTGCCGAGTCCGTCGCCGTCGCCTGCGAGGTCACGCGCACGTTCGCGCCCTCGAGCACGATCGTCCCGGCGAACGCGAGCACGCCCGGCGAGGTCGACGCGAACGGCTGCCCGATCGCGGCGCCTGCGACGGTGACGTCGACGGGCACGGACAGGGCGAAGTTCCACGAACCGTCCCCGTTCGCCGTCGCCGCACCGACGGCGGCGCCGGTCTGCACGGCGGTCGCCACGTCGAGCGAGCCCGACCCGAGCGGCACCGCGAGGTTCGAGACGCCGATGAAGGTCGAGTTGGGGGAGAACGTGCGGAACGTCGAGAAGGTCAGCACGATGTCGGTGCCGATCGTGCCCGCGGAGGCGCCGAGGAGGTCCGCGGTGAAGCCCGTGATCTCGAGGGCACCCGTCAGCGGGTCGAACGAGAGCCCGTAGCCGCCCTGCGGCACCGCGTCGACGATCTCGGCGGTCGGCTTCACGACCGCACCGAAGGGAATGGCCACGTTCCCCGATCCGCCGAACAGCCCGGGACGCGTCTGCGTGCCGGTCGGGTTGGTCGTGGCGTCGTAGTTGCCGATCCAGGTGCCGGCGAGCGGGAGCTCGATCTGCGTCGCCTGCGAGTAGCGGCTCTCGGGGGCGAGGGTGCACGTCCACTGCCCGGCCCCGGCGGCGCCCGCGAGGGCGAGCGGAAGGAGGGCGACGCACGTCGAAGGGAGTCTCGGCTGGAACGTCTGGCCCATGTCCGCAGGAACGTAGCCCCGCCCCCGGCCTGAGGGAAGGCAAACATCCGCAACCTGCCCGAAATCCGGCTCAGGGCCCCGTCCAGGCCCCAAGAAGCAGGCCCAGATCGGAGCCAGTGACCGCGCCGTCGCCGTTGAGGTCCGCCGGCCCCCGCTGGCCCCAGGCGCCCAGCAGGAGCCCCAGGTCCGATCCGGAGACCCGTCCGTCGCCGTCCAGGTCGCCCGGGGCGCCGCAGCCGCCGCAGCCGAGCGACAGCCAGTAGCGGACGCCGTCGAAGCCCGGCTCGGGCAGCGGGTCGTCGGGTCCGGGCGGATTGTCGGGGTCGATCTCGGTGCACGGCTGGCCGGACCGAAGCGGCCCCATCGACTGCCCGAGCGTCACCACCACGCTCCACGGTCCGCCTTCGATGCAGCGGTCGATCAGCACCGGAGCGCAGCGGCCGCCGTGGAACGTCTCGACCGCCTCCAGCGGGCCCGACACGACGCCGCGCATCAGGTGCACCTCGAGCGGGAACTCGGCGTCCACGGTGACGGTGATGCGCCGCTCGCCTTCCGAGCCGAGCGAGTACCAGTCGGTGTCGCGCGGCGCGCCGGTGGTGCACGTGCCGGCGAACACCTGCCCGCACGCGATCGACTGCATCTCGCCGGCACGCGTCGCGCCGTCGTTGAGGTGCTCGTAGCAGGGCTCGCCCTCGTCGATGGCGCCCGCCGGAACGGTGACGGTGCAGGGCGGCAGTCCGCAGAGCGCGATCGCACGCTCCGCGCACACCCAGTCCCAGGTGGCGCCCTCGCAGACGCCGTCGAGGTCCGTGACGCGCAGGCAGCAGTCCGGGTCGTTGCAGCCGGGGTCGTCGTGCACCGTGTCGCATGCGCCGAAGGAGGGGCACGGCGGGCCGTCGCACTCGTCGCGCACCAGGTCCACGCAGAGCTGGTCCCAGGTCACGTCGCAGCAGTCCGGCACCACCGAGCACACCGCCTCGCAGCAGGGCGTGGTGTGGCAGCCCGGGGCGGCGTGGACCTGGTCGCACGGGCCGCTCTCGCCGGTGGCGCTGCAGGCAGAGGCAGTGAACGCAGCCGCCGGCCGCGCGGGACCGCCGCCCGGCGACGGACCGTCGTCCGCAAGGTGGCGGGCGATGTCGGTGGCGCTTCCCGCGAAGGCCGCCGGGAGCACGGCGTGCGACCACGGCAGCGCGGGCGGCACGCCGGGAGCGTCCGCCGACCCGCCCAGGCACGCGCGGAGGTTCAGGTAGCCGAGCACGTAGTGCCCCGCGATGTCCGCCACGATCACGTCGGGATCGCAGTCGCCGTCGACGTTCGCGCACAGGAGGTCGCGCGCGAAGGACGAGTAGTCCAGGCGGCCGACCGGCTGGAACGACACCGTGGACCCCGAGCCCGTGTTGCGCCAGAGAATGATCGCGCCCGGCAGCGCGGTGCTCGAGACGGCGTCGAGCCGCCCGTCGCCGTCGAAGTCCGCGAGCGACGCCGTCCAGTGGTAGCCCACCTGCGCGAGCGCGGTCGATGAGACGGTGCCCGCCAGCACGCGCTGCGCGAACCCGCCCGAGCCGTCGTTGAGGAAGGCCACCAGCGGCTGCGTGGACCCGGAGTTGAGGAGCGGCGCCAGGATGTCGACGTCGCCGTCGCCGTCGAGGTCGCCCACGTCGAACCCGACCACCGCCGCACCGGTGATGCCCGGGAAGTCGGGTGCGAGCCACGACACCGCGGGGTGGAAGGCGCAGCCGCCGCGCCCGCGCAGCACCTGGAAGCGCCGCGTGCCGATGTTGCCGACCACCAGGTCGTGACGTCCGTCGCCGTCGAGGTCCGCGGACTTGATGTCCTGCGGACCGGGGATGCCGCCCGCCCAGGGATCGACCCGCACGCGCTGTGCCACGGCGAACGCGCCGGTGCCGTCGTTGCGGAGCACGGTCACCTGCTCGCTGCCGTAGCAGGACGCAGCGATATCCGCGTCGCCGTCGCCGTCGAAGTCGCCGGCGACGATCGAGCGCGGCTCGCGGTCGATGGCCACCGGCGGGTCGGCGACCATCGTGCCGCCCGGACCGCGGCGGAGCACCTGGATGCGGCCCGGGTAGCTGCGGATCGCGGCCACCAGCTCGGCCGCACCATCGCCGTCCACGTCGGCGGCGACGACGTCGTCCACCTGCCCGGCGACCTCCACCAGGCGCACCGCGCCGAAGACCGCGTCGTCCCCGAGGGGCATCCAGTTGAGGACGTTGGCGCGATCCCGCCCCGGTACGAGGAGGTCGCGCCGGCCGTCGCCGTCCATGTCGAACAGCCGCGCGCGGGTCGGGTAGTGGAGCTCGGAGCAGTCGGCGTACGTCGGCTCGGCAGCGAAGGTGAACTGCGCGGCCGCCGGCGACGCGGCAAGCGCGGCCGCGGCGACTGCGAGGATCGCGGCGGTCGCGGCGGTCGCGGCGGTCGGTACCGTCGGTGCGGTGGCGCGGGGAATCGCTCGGTGTGCCTTCATGGTGCCTTGCGGGCGGCGATCATCTCTTCGATGCGAGCAAGCCGGGCGCGGTGCCGTTCCGCGCCGGGCTCCAGCGCGGCGAGCGCCTGGATGTGCATGCGCGCGGACGAAAGGTCGCCGGCCTCCACCGCGACCGCGGCGGCGAACTCCCTGGTCGCCGGGTCATACGCCTCAATTCTCGCCGCGCACGTCGCGTGTTCAAGGGCCTTCACGGAATTCTTGCGGGCCCGCTCGATCCGGGCCAGTTCCAGTGAAGGGCCCGCGTCGTTATCGGCGTTCGCCTCCAGCATCTCCAGGTGCGGTACCGCGGCCGCGTCGTCGCCTGCGGCACGCGCCGCCGCGGCCAGGACGCGGTGCGGCCACGGGTCGGTCGGCCGGAGCGCCGAGTAGTCGGCCAGGCGCGCCGCCGACTCCGCGTCCGGCGACGCGCCGTCGCGCAGGCGGCGTCGCAGCCAGAGCTCGAGCAGGTCCGGGTGCCGCGGGTGCTGCGCAAGGAGCTCGTCGAGCCGCGCGTCCTCGAGCGTCGTGCCCGCCTCGACGAGCGAGGCGATCGGCGGCTCCGCGAGCATGCCCCACGAGCGCAGGTCGCGCTCGGCGTGCGCGCGGAAGCGGCGCAGGAACTCGTCGCGGTCGATCCCGAGCACCTCCTCGAACGCGCGGCGCTCGTCCGTGCCGTCGCGGTACATGGCAAGCAGCCGGAGGATGGCGTCGCGGCCCCAGTCGCGCTCGATGAACTCCACCATCCAGGCGCCCTGCGCGTAGGCCTGCTGGCGGTCGTCGCGCCTCTCGGGCCGGATGAACGCCCAGTTGATTCGGTCGAGGTCGAAGAGGCGGTCGCCCTCGAAGGCGCGCGCCAGGAGCTGCACCGTCTCCCACGAGCGCGGCTTGCCCTCCAGTCGCGTCGCGAGCGCCTCGGTGAACCAGTGCGGCAGGCGGTTGCGCGTCATGTCGAGCGTCACCGTGTGCACGTACTCGTGGCGCAGCACCGCCAGCCAGTCGAAGACGCCCAGGTGCAGCTTGGGCGCGCCCTCGCGCGGCGCCTCGAGGGCGATGAGCGGCCCGGTGCTCGCGGCGATCGTGTGGATCCACGGCATGCCGGTGATGCGGACCGCCAGGCTCTTGTGGTCGGGGTGCAGCTCGATCACGGTGCGGCGCGCCGGGACGTGGCCGAGCCAGTCCGTGACCGCGGGCGCCATCGCGTCGAGCGCGGATGGCATCCACGCCGCGAGGGCCTCGTCGATCCCCGGCCGGCAGCGCACCGTAAAGCGCTCGCCCTCGAAGATCCTCCACTCGCCGAGCATCTCGACGAGCGTCAGGCTGTGCGCGGCGCGCTGGTCGAAGGGGTCGAGCGCCACCGCGCGGCGCAGCGCCGCCAGCGCCTCGGCGTCGCGGCCCGACTGCATCTCCATGAGGCCGAGCTCCGCGACGGGCGCGCTCCACCCGGGCGCGCGGCGGGCGGCCTCGCCGAGCGTCGCGGCGGCCTCGTCGTACTGGCGCGCCAGGGCCAGGAAGCGGCCCGCCTCGTACGGCCCCAGCGGCGAGCCGGGCATCTCGCGGTCGAGCGCCGCGAGCCGGCCTCGCATCGCGTCCATGTCGAAGCGCATGCCGTCGGCGGCCGCGCGCAGCGCCAGCGCCGGACGGGAGCCGGGAAAGCGCGCAAGCAGCGCATCGAGCGCCTGGAGGGCGGTCTGCGGGTCGCGCGACTGCAGCGCCGCCTCCGCGTCGAGGAGCGACGCCAGCGGGTGCGCCGGCTGGAGGCCGCGCAGCAGACGGGCTGCGCGGCGCGCTCCCTCGAAGTCGAAGGTCGCCACGCAGACGCGGCCGAGCAGCCAGAAGCCCTCGGAGGAGCGGAGGTCGCGGGCGACGGCCTCGCCGACCGCCTTCACGCCGTCCTCGAATCGCTCCTTCTCCAGGAGGAGCCGCCCCTCGAGGAGCCGCGGACGGGGATCGGACTGGTCGGCGTCGCGCAGGGCCGCGAGCGCGTCGAGCATCGACTGCCAGTCGCGCGCGGGGCGGCCCTCGAGCCTCGCCAGGAGCGCGGTGGCCTCGACGGCATCCATGCGGGAATCGCGGTCGGCGCCGGGACCGGAACCGGCGGCGACCGCGGCGCGCGCCGCCTCCGCCGCGTCGGGCGTGCGCCCGAGCGCGTCGAGCGCGAGCGCCCGGACGAGGTGCGCGCGCGAACCGCCGGCGCCCTCGAGGATCGCAAGCGCCTCGGCCGGCGCACCGGCGCGCACGCGGGCCTCGGCACGGACGGCGGCAGGTGCCGCAGGATCGGCGAGCGCCGGCGATTCCAGGTCCCAGGCCGCGAGGGCGGCCGCCGCGCGCGCGGCGGGCGTCGTCAGGTCGCCGTCGTCCCACGTGCCGTGGCGCAGCCGGAGCGCGGCACGCTCGTCGTCGGACAGGGCCGTGCTCTGGA
>JBILFU010000043.1:0-10298 GCA_044351405.1 Phycisphaerales bacterium | reverse complement strand
GACTCGAACCCGCTCGAGCGCGAGCGCGGCATCACGATCCTCGCCAAGAACTGCGCGGTCAACTACACGTTCGGGCCTGACGCGGGCGCGCTTGCCGGGCAGGAGTTCCGGATCAACATCCTGGACACTCCGGGCCACGCCGACTTCGGCGGGGAGGTGGAGCGCGTCCTGCGCATGGCGGACGGCTGCCTCCTCCTCGTCGACGCGCTCGAGGGCCCGATGCCGCAGACGCGCTTCGTGCTCGGGAAGGCGCTCGAGCTCGGACTGCGCCCGATCGTCGTCATCAACAAGTGCGACCGGCCGGACGGCCGTCCGTCGGCGGTGATCGACGAGGTCTTCGACCTGCTCGTCGATCTCGGCGCGGACGACGTCGCCCTCGACTTCCCGGTGGTGTACGCCTCGGGCCGCAGCGGATGGGCGAACCGGGACATCAACGTCCGCGACAACGGCGTGCATGACCTCTTCCGGGTCATCGCCGAGCGGGTGCCCGCTCCGGCGGAGGACGTCGCCGCGCCGCTGCAGGCGCTCGTCACCAACCTCGACTACAGCGAGTACGTCGGCCGCATCGCGATCGGCCGCGTCTACAAGGGCGTGCTCAAGGCCGGCCAGCAGGTCGGCGTGAGCAAGGCGGACGGCACCGTGAAGAAGGCCCGCGTCCTCAAGGTCAACCGCTTCGAGGGACTCGGCCGCCGCGAGGTGGGCGAGATCCGCGCCGGCGACCTCTGCGCCATGGAGGGGATCGCCGACATCGAGATCGGCGACACCATCATGGACCTCGAGAACCCCGCGCCCATGGCCCGCGTGAAGGTCGACGAGCCGACGCTCCACATGGTCTTCCGCATCAACGACGGCCCGATGGTCGGCAAGGAAGGCAAGTTCGTCACCACGCGGCAGATCGCCGAGCGCCTCGACCGCGAGCTGCGCGGGAACGTCGCGCTGCGCGTCTCGCCCGGGGACAGCGCGGACGAGTTCCGCGTCTCCGGCCGCGGCCTGCTGCACCTCGGCGTGCTGCTCGAGAACATGCGCCGCGAGGGCTACGAGCTCACCGTCGGAAAGCCCGAGGTCATCGAGCGCGAGATCGACGGCGTGCGCAGCGAACCGTTCGAGCGCGTCAGCATCGACACCGACTCGAGCAGCATGGGCTCGGCCCTCGAGCTCCTCGGGAGCCGCGGCGGCGAGATCCTGAAGGTCGACCAGCGCGGCGCGCGCATGCACATCGAGGCGGACATCCCGGCGCGCGGCCTCATCGGCTTCCGCACCCGGCTCCTCAACGTGACCGCCGGCGAGGCGGTCATGCACCACTCGTTCATCGGGTACCGGCCCGCCTCGGGCAGCGTGAAGAAGCGCCAGAACGGGGTGATGGTCGGCAACGAGCCGGGCACGGCGACCACGTACGCGCTGCTCCAGCTCTGCGAGCGCGGCGTGATGTTCGTGCAGCCGGGCGACCCGGTGTACGAGGGCATGATCGTCGGCGAGAACGCGCGCGACAACGACCTCGTCGTGAACGCGGTGCGCCTCAAGCCGTTCTCGAACGTGCGCGACAACAAGGAGGCGACCGTCGTCCTGAAGGCACCGCGGCTCATGAGCCTCGAGGCCGCCCTCGAGTACATCGAGGAGGACGAGCTCGTCGAGATCACGCCGAACGCGGTCCGGATGCGCAAGCGCATCCTGCGCGAGTCCGAGCGACGGCGTGCCGAGCGATCGGCGCGCGACCGCGAGGCCGCGATCGCGGGCGAGTGACGACGGAGCGCACCGGCCGATGGACCCGCGCCACGCAGACCTCCTGACCGACGCGGTCGAGGAGGCCGTCGCGGCGCTGCCGCGCGCCGCACGGGCGGCCTGGATCGAAGCCGCCGCCCGGGGCCACGAGGCCGCCCGTCGCGCCGCCGACCGGTCGGGGGCGGGGCGCGCCGCCGCGGCCTGGTACACGCCGGAGGCGGTCGTGGAGGCGGTGCTCGACGACGCGTGGCCGGGGCAGGGGAGCCGCCCCGCGGTCGTCGATCCGGCCTGCGGCACCGGGCACTTCCTGGTGGCCGCCGGGAGCCGGATGCGGCGCGGGCGCCCGGGCCCCTCCACGCTTCACGGCATGGACCTCGACCCGATGGCGGTCGCGATCGCGCGGGTTCGCCTGCGGCACCGCTTCGGCGGCACCGCGGCGGGCTGGCGGCGCTCGATCCTCTGCGGCGACGCGCTCGCTCCGGACGCGTGGCGCCGGACGTTCGACCTCGTGGTCGGGAATCCGCCGTTCCTGGGGCAGCTCACGTCCCGCAGCGCGCGCTCCGCGCGTGAGCGCTCCATGATCACAGAGCGCTTCGACGGGCTCGTGCGCCGGTACGCCGACGCGGCGGCGGCGTTCCTGCTCCTGTCCACGGAACTGGCACCTGCGGGCACCGCTGCGCTGGTCCTCCCGGTGCCGCTCCTGGCGACGGCGGACGCGCGCTCGGTCCGCGCCGCCGCCGCGCAGCGACTGGGTCTTCGTGCCATCCGCATCCTGCCCCCCGATGCCTTCGCCGCCTCGGTTCGGACGTGCATCGTCACGCTCGGCCGGCCGGCCGCGGGCCGGGTGCGGATTCACGCGCCAGCGGGATGGACCGGCGCACTGCCTGCCGCCGCGCTCGGCGCCGACTGGGGCGCGGCGCTCGCCGCGGTACAGGGCGTGCCGCCGTCCGGCATCACGCGCGGCGCGGGAACGCTCGCCGCCGTCCTCACCGCGACGGCCGACTTCCGCCAGCACTACTACGGGCTGCGCGGGCTCGTCGAGGACGCCCGCGGCGCGCGCCCGAGCCGCACGCGTCCGGCGCTCGTCACGGTCGGCGCGATCGACGCCGCCCGTCTGACGTGGGGCGCGCGCCCGGTCCGCATCCACGGACGCGCGTTCCCCGCGCCCGTCGTCCGATGCACGCGCCTCCGCCGCCATGCGGCGCTCGGGCCATGGCTTGCGGCACGGGCCGTGCCGAAGGTGCTGGTCGCCACCCAGACGAGGGCCATCGAGGCGTGGGTCGACGCAGCCGCGACGACGCTCCCGTCGACGCCCGCGATCACCGTGGTGCCGCGCCGCCGCGCGGATCTCTGGCGGGTCGGGGCGGCGATCCTGGCGCCGCCGATCGCCGCGGAGGCCTGGTGGCGCCATGCGGGTGCCGGCATGTCGACCCGGGCGATCCGAATCTCGGCGTCGCAGCTTCGCGCCATGCCGACCCCCGGTGATCGCCGGGCGTGGAACCGCGGCGCCGCGGCGCTTCGCGCATGGCAATCAGGCCGCGCCGGCGCCCGCGATCGGTTCGCGCAGGCGATGTGCGACGCGTATGGCGTGCGCCCCGGCGCGGGACGCGCGGCACTGCTGGCCTGGTGGACGGCGGCGGTCGGGCGCTGAATCCGCCAACGTCCGTTCCGGCGGAATGTTCTGTTAAACTCGTCCGGCGGGCTGCCGGATGCGGCCCTCGGCTGTGGAGCGAACGGCAGGATGCCAACGATCGTCCAGAAGTTCGGCGGAACGAGCGTCGCGGACCCGGAGCGGATCCGCCGCTGCGCGCGCCGCGTCGTCGATGCTCGCAACGCCGGCAGCCGCGTCGTCGTGGTCGTCAGCGCCATGGGCCACACGACGGACGAGCTGATCGACCTCGCGGCGAAGATCACCGCCACGCCGAGCCCGCGCGAGATGGACATGCTGATGTCGACCGGCGAGCAGGTGTCGGTGGCGCTGATGGCGATGGCGCTGCACGGGCTCGGCTGCGACGCGGTCAGCCTGACCGGATGGCAGGCCGGGATGGACACCGACGCCGCGCACCGCAAGGCGCGGATCGCGCGCGTCGACCGGGGTCGGCTCGAGCGGATCCTGGCGTCGGGCGCCGTGCCGGTCGTGTGCGGCTTCCAGGGCGTGAGCCCGGAGGGAAACATCACGACCCTCGGCCGCGGCGGGAGCGACACGACCGCGGTCGCGCTGGCGGCGGCGCTCGACGTGGCCTCCGACGGCGGCGCCTGCGAGATCTTCACCGACGTCGACGGCGTCTACACGGCCGATCCGCGCCTGGTGCCGACCGCCGCCAAGCTGCGCCGGATCAGCTACGAGGAGATGCTCGAGCTCGCGTCCGTGGGCGCCGCCGTGATGCACCCGCGCGCGGTCCTGTTCGGCGAGAAGTTCGGCGTCCCCATCCACGTCCGCCACAGCCAGAAGCCCGATGCCGGCACGATGATCGTGCCCGAGGAGCAGATCATGGAAGACATCGTCGTCGTCGGGTGCGCGCTCAAGCCGGACCTCGGGCGCATCAGCCTCAAGGGGCTGCCGAAGGGCCCGGGCATCCAGGCGCAGATCTTCGAGCCGATCGCCGCGGCGAACATCAGCGTGGACGACATCGTGCAGACCGAGTTCGGCGACGCCACGACCATCGCGTTCACCGTGGAGCACGGCGACATCGCCGACGTGAAGGCGGCGTGCCAGCGGCTCGTCGGCGCGCTCGGCCGGGGGGAGATCGACGTCGAGGTGGGCCTCGCCAAGATCAGCGCGGTGGGGACCGGCATGAAGAGCCACTCCGGCGTCGCGAGCCGGATGTTCCGGGCGCTCGCCGAGGCCGGGGTGCCGATCCACAACATCACGACCAGCGAGATCAAGATCAGCGCCATCGTCGACCGCGACAACGGCGAGAAGGGCCTGCAGGCCGTCCACGACGCGTTCGGGCTCGCCGCCGGCGACGGCGTGACGGCCGCCATGCAGTCGAACGGCCGCGGCCGGCGGTAGGCACGCCCGGCGGGACGCCGCGGCCGCCCGGGCGGCGCGGAAGCCCGGCCCCGAGGAGCGTTTGCGTTCCCGGGATGGCATTTAACAGAACACGCATTATGAGACTTTCAGGATGAGCGGGCCGGGCGCCCCGTCCTCGCCAATACTGCGTGCTCCCCGTGGTCCTCCGCCGCTCCAACGCCGCCGTCGTCCCGCCGTGCTCGGCATTCCGTCGGCACCTGAAGCGCATCGGCTTGAAGTACACGACCGAGCGCGCCGACCTGCTCGACGTGGTCGTCGGCTTCGAGGCGCCGTTCGATGCGGAGGCCCTGGCCAAGGCGCTCGCCCGTCGCCCGAAGCGCGTGTCGAAGGCCACGATCTACCGAACCTTGAAGCTCCTCGTCGAGGCCGGGATCCTGGCCGAGCGCCCGGATGCGCGCGACTCCGTCCGGTACGAGGTGATCCACGGCCGGCCGCCCGTCAACGTCGAGATCCGCCGCGCCGACGGTTCCCGGGTCACCCTGCACGACGACCGCCTGGCCAGGCTCGCCGCCGAACTTGCGCTCGCGGCCGGGGTCCGCCCGGACCGCCACGTCCTGATCATCGAGCCGGGCGACGCGTAGCGATTCACGCCACGGCGCTACCGCCGCATGCCCTCGCCGCCGTCCGCGAGGTCGTCCTCCTCGATCGGGCGGCCGATCGCGTAATCGCCCCGGAACCAGCGACCGAGGTCCGCCATCCGGCAGCGGTCCGAGCAGAACCGTCCGTCGCCGGCGGCGGCGAGCGGCGTCCCGCACGACCGGCAGGCGGCGAGGCGCTCCCCCGGCCGGATGCGCTCGATCTCGATCTCGCGCACGTCCTCGCCCGCGTGGCGGATGCGAACCTCGACGCGGGCCGCGGGCAGCGCCGCCGCGATCCGCGACGGCCACTCCACGGCGACGACCGCCTCGCCGGACGCAAGCAGCTCCTCCCATCCGATGGAGGCCAGGTCCTCGGCGCTGCGGATGCGGTACGCGTCGATGTGCACGAGCATGCCCGCATCGCACGGATGCCTGTGCTCGAGCACGAAGGTCGGGCTCGACACGGCGCCCGGGTCCGCACCGAGGCCCCGCGCGAGCCCCCGCACGAAGCACGTCTTGCCCGCGCCGAGGTCCCCCTCGAGCGCAACGACGGTTCCCGGCGCAAGCCGCATGGCGAGCGCGGCCGCGATGCGTTCGGTCTCCTCGGGCCCGGAAGAGCGACGGACCTCGACGCTCATCGGTCCCCCCCGAGGTGCTCGAAGCCGAGCCCCGTGACGTCGCGCACGGAGCCGCCGTCGTGAAGCAGCACGCGACCGGCCGGCCCCGGGGCGAACCGTCCGACCACGGTGACCGGGGTGCCGCAGACCCGTTCCGGCACCGGACCGGCGGCCGCGAACGCGAGCTCGTAGTCCTCGCCGAGCGAGACCGCCTCCTGAAGCGTCGCTCCGGGAGCACGGGGCACGCGGTCGCCGTCCACCTCCACCGCGAGCGCCGCGGCATCGGCAAGGTGGGCGGCATCGCTGCCGAGGCCGTCGGAGAGGTCGATCATGGCGCGGAGCCGGTCCCCAAGCGCCTCGACCAGGGCGAGCGCCTCGGCCACGCGCGGAACGAACCGAAGATGGCGGCCGTCCGGACCGAAGCCGCGCGAGCCCCCGAGCGCGCCGGTCACGCACAGCAGGTCGCCGGCGCGCGCACCCGCCCGCGTCACCACGCGGCCCGACGGGCCGGGCTCTGCGAGGATGGTGACGGAGAGCACCAGGGGTGCGCCGCGCCCGGCATGCATGCCGGTGTCGCCGCCGACGAGCGGGCAGCCGAACTCCAGCCCGGCCGCCAGCAGACCGTCGCAGAGTTCCGCCACCGCGCCGTCCGGCAATTCCGGCGGCAGCGCCACCGTCGCCAGGGTGCAGGACGGGACGCCGGCCATCGCGGCCACGTCGCTCACGTTGCGGGCGACGGCCTTGCGGGCGACGAGCGACATCGGCGTGCCCGCCGGCCAGTGGCGCCCCTCGATCACCTGGTCCGCGGCCACCAGGACGCGCCGGCCGCCCAGCCCGACGAGCGCCATGTCGTCGCCGGGCGGAAGCTGGACGTCCGCCCCGCGCGCACCCGCGAGCGCGGCGTTCGCGGCCAGGATGCGGCGCACGATCGCCCGCTCACGCACCGGCGCCCCTCCCGCGCGGCGGCGCGTGGAGCAGCCCGAGGAGCGCCTCCGCCGTCCGCTCCGTCGCGCCCTGGTTGGCCCGCACCGTGTCCCGCGCGCGGCGGCCCGCGGCCGCACGCCGGTCGTCGTCGCGGAGGAGCCCGTCGAGCGCGCCCGGCAGCCCGGCGGGCTCCACCGCCTCGATCGCGCGCGCATCCCGCAGCGCCCGGAACGACTCGAGGAAATCGCCCATCCGCGGGCCGCACACGATCGGCTTGCCGAGCGCCGCGGGCTCCATCGGATCGGATCCGTGCAGCCTGCCGAAGGAGCGCCCGATGACCACCACGTCCGCCAGCGCGTAGGCCCTGCGGAGTTCGCCGATGGTGTCGAGGAGGAAGCGTCCCGTCGGGCTCCCGCGGACGCCCGTGGACCGCCGCGCGCACCCGGGCAGCTCGCGCGCGGCAGCGTCGAACCACTCCGGCTTGCGGGGCGCGCACAGGAGCTGCGCCCCCGCGGGGACCGCGTCCCGCAGGATCGCGTGCTCCTCCGGGGCCGTGGAGCCCGCCACCACGAGCGGTCGCGATCGGTCGATCCCCATCTCGCGCGCGAGCTCGTCTGCCCCGGGCACCTCGTCGGCCACCTCGGCCGTGTCCCACTTCATGGTCCCCGTGACGAAGACGCGGCCCGCGGGGGTCCCCAGGTCGACGAAGCGCTCCGCGTACTCCTCGTTCTGCGCGAAGACGGCCTCCAGCCGGCCGAACGTGGAGGCGAGCACGGGCCGCACCCGCCGGTAGCGGCGGAAGCTCCGGGCGGAGAGCCTGCCGTTCACCACCGTCACCGGGATGCCGCGCCGCGCGCATTCCTCCACGAAGTTCGGCCACACCTCGAGCTCCGCCAGCGCCACGGCCGAGGGCCGCACGCGGTCGAGGAAGCGCCGGACCATCCAGCTCGCGTCGAACGGGTACCTGACCACCGCGTGCCGCGCGCCGTAGACCTCGCGGGCGCGGGCGAAGCCCGTGTCGGTGGTGGCGTCGACCGCGACGTCGAGCCCGGACCCGGACAGCCTGGCCACGAGCGCGCGCATGGCGTTCACCTCGCCGACCGAGACGGCATGCACCAGGAGCCGCGGACCCGCGGCCGCCGGCAGCCGGTCCCCCTGCCCGAACCGAGCCCGCCAGTCGGTGCGCAGCTTCCCGTTCCTGTGCATGCGCCACGCCCACACGGGCGCGGTGGCCGTCACCGCGGCGAGGTAGGCGGCATCGCGAAGGCGGCGCATCGGGCAGAGGATACGCACGCCGGGAGGCCGCCCTGCCCCGCGTTATGATCCGAGTCCATGGCCCACTGGCACCAGCTGACCGAGTTCGTCGTCAGGCTCCCGCATCGCGCGGGCGAGCTTGCCCGGCTCTCCGCGCAGCTGCGCGCGGCGCACGTGGATGTCCTCTCCTACTTCGGGCCCACCGAGGGGAAGTCCGCCGACGGCTTCCACATCGTGCCCAAGGACGCGGAGAGCTTCCGCGAGTTCGCCGCAAAGCACGGGCTGGGGACGTGGGAGGAGCCCTGCTTCCACCTGACCGCCAAGCACCGCGGCGGGGACCTCGTCGCCACGCTCGACTCGATCGCCCAGGAGGGGATCAACATCCAGTTCGTCAACGCCTGCGAGGCGAACGGCCAGTTCGGCATCCTGATCTGGGTGGACGACAACGACGTCGACCGCCTGGCGAAGCTCCTCAGCCTGCACTGAAGCCGCGCACCGCGCGGCGCGGGCTCACGCGCCGGAGAGCTCGATCCGCTCGATCCGGTTAGCGAGCCCGGTGTCCTCGCTGATCTCGACGAGCGCGCCGCAGCTGCGCACGTCCCCCTGGGCCATCTCGTAGTGCACGGGGAGCGCGGTCGTCATGTGCCTCACGACGGCCTCCGTGTCGCGCCCGATCACCGAGTCGTACGGCCCGCACATGCCGACGTCCGTGATGAACGCCGTGCCCTTGCGCAGGATCCTCGCGTCGGCGGTGGGAACGTGCGTGTGGGTGCCGATCACGGCCGCCGCGCGCCCGTCGCACCAGGCGCCGAGCGCGGCCTTCTCGCTGGTGGCCTCCATGTGCGCCTCGACCACCAGGATCGGCCGGCGCTCCGGGATGCTGCCGAGCACCTCGTCGACCGCGGCGAACGGGTCGTTCGCGGGCAGCGGGAAGAAGATCCGCCCGAGCACCGTGCAGACGTAGATGTCCCGGGTGCGGTCTCCGCGCGCCGGGATCCGCGACCAGCGCTTCCCCGGCGAGCGGACGGCGAGGTTCGCGGGCCGCGCGACGGGCTCCTCGGCCGCCTCGAGCAGCGGGACGATCTTCGGCTCGCGGTAGACGTGGTCGCCGAGCGTCACGGCATCGACGCCCCAGGAGCGGAACGTCCGGTAGAGCTCCGGCGTCAGTCCCGAGCCGTTGCGGGCGTTCTCGCCGTTCACCACCACGACGTCCGGCGCCCAGCGCTCGCGGAGGACTGGCAGGTGCCGCTCCAGGGCCGCCTTCCCCGGCGCGCCGTTGACGTCCCCGAGGAATGCGAGCTTGACCGTGCGGCCCATCCGCTACACTCTATCGCGTCCCCGATTCGAGGCCTCCGGCCCTGGGTCCCGGCGGCGCACCGAGCGCCGCGGAGGATCCCGGTGCAATGCGGCGGCGCGGTTGCCCCGCAGGCCCCTCCGGCGGACCGAATGCAGACGACGTCCTTCAAGATCGGCGAGAAGGTCCGCCATTCCAGGCGGCCCGAGTGGGGCACGGGCTCGATCACGAAGATCGAGGTCATCACGCGCGAGGGCCGCCCGGACCGGCGCATCTGGATCCGCTTCCCCACAGCCGGCGAGAAGACCGTGCTCGCGAGCATGGCCGAGCTCGAGCACGTGGAGTCCGCGCCGGCGGCCGGCTCCGCCACCCTGGCCGACGTGCACGCGCGCGCCGACACCGGATGGCTGGGCGAGATATCCAAGCGCAAGCCCGAGGACCTGATGGTCGCGCTGCCGGACTCCGCCACCGACCCGTTCATCCCGCTGCGGCGGCGCCTGCAGAACGCCCTCGCGCTCTACCGCTTCGACGGCGGCGCGAAGCTGATCGAGTGGGCCATCGCCCAGAGCGGCCTGAACGACCCGATGAGCAGGTTCAGCCGCCACGAGCTCGAGCAGTTCTTCCAGCGCTGGCGCTTCGCGCTCGACGCGCAGCTCGGGAAGCTGCTCCAGGAGGCGCGCCGCGAGCCGGGCGCGCTCGACGAGGCGAGCCGCGGCGCCCCGCCCGCGGGGCTGGCCGCGGTGAGGCGCATCAGCCAGTTCCGCTGAACCCCGCGCCCCGCGCGACCGCGGCGCGTCCCGGCCGCCCGCGCCGATAGCATCCCCCGCCATGCAGAACGCGATGGAGATCCCGATCGCCCGGCGCCTCAAGAACGCCCA
>JBILFU010000330.1:0-2752 GCA_044351405.1 Phycisphaerales bacterium | reverse complement strand
GGCGATGGTCGGTTGAGCTCGAGCCGCTCGGTGCCAGCGCCGAGCCCATGACCCTCCGCGTGAAGGGGGCCAACGAGGTGGTGGTCACGGACGTGGTGGTGGGCGACGTGTGGATCGCGGGCGGCCAGAGCAACATGGAGTGGCCGATCGACGCCACCGGGCCGCAGGCCGAGGCCGCGGCGGCCATCTCCGCGGACAACGCCATCCGCTTCCTGCGCACGCCCAAGGTCACCTCGAGCCGGCCGGAGTCCGGCATCGATGCCCGCTGGACGGTGCTCTCGCCGCAGACCGTGCGCTCGATGGGTGCCGTCGGCTTCTGGTTCGCGCAGTCCCTGCGCAAGGACACGGGCGTTCCGATCGGCATCCTCGAGATCAACTGGGGCGGAACGCGCGCGGAGCCGTGGACCGACCTCGCCACGCTCGGCGCGGAACCGGCGTACGCGGACCGCGTGATGGCGCTGCGGCAGTCCATCAACGACTGGAACGCGCAGCCGACGACGCAGCGCGACCAGGCGTTCACCGCCGCGCAGGCCGCGTTCCGGACCGCCGCGCAGCAGTGGTGGTCGGCCGTGAACACCACCGACCCCGGCGCCACGGGGCGCTGGTTCGCCAAGGAGTCCCCGGCCGACGCGGATGCCTGGAAGCACGTGAACCTGCCGGTCCGCTGGAGCACCGACGCGGCGCGCGCCGGGTTCGACGGCGTGGAGTGGTACCGGCGGACCGTGGAGATCCCCGCGGCGTGGGCCGGCAAGGAGTGCGTGATCGAGCTCGGCGCCATCGACGACGCGGACATCTGCTTCTTCGAGGGTCGTGCCGTGGCGAACACCATCGCCGACTGGAGCACCGCCCGGCGCTACCGGGTGCCTGGTTCCCTCGTGAAGGCCGGGCAGACGACCGTCGCGCTGGAAGTGCTGGACATGCAGGGCGAGGGCGGGCTGGTCGGTGACCCGAAGGCGATGCGCATGACGTGCCCCGACGTTCCCGGCACCGCTGTCGAGCTGTCGGGCGAGTGGCTTGCGCGCACCGGCCGCGATGCCGCCGACCTGCCCGAGGTGCCGAAGCGCCCCGTGCGCGACCAGGCACCGGGCTCGGGGTCCTCTGACCCGGGATCGATGTTCAACGCGATGATCGCGCCGTTCGCGGGCCTGCGCGTGAAGGGCGCCATCTGGTACCAGGGCGAATCGAACGCCGGGAGCGACGCGGACGCCGAGGCGTACCGAACGCTGCTGCCGCTCACCATCCGCAGCTGGCGCGCGGCCTTCGACCAGCCGGACATGCCCTTCGGCATCGTGAGCCTGGCCGCGTTCCGGCAGTTCAAGCCGGATGCCCCGATCCACGGTACGTGGCCGATCCTGCGCGATGCGCAGCTGGGGACCGAGCGCACGTCGCCGAACGCCGGCACCGTCACCACGATCGACGTCGGCGATGCCGCCGACATCCACCCGCGCGACAAGCGCACCGTCGGCGAGCGCCTCGCGCGCTGGGCGATGGCCACCGCCTACGGAAACCAGGACATCGCCTGGCGCGGCCCGCGCACGAAGAGCGCGCGCCGCGAGGGCGACGGCATCCTGGTGGAGTTCGACGTGGAGCGCGGCCGGCTTGCCACGCGCGACGGCAAGGCCCCCGCGGCATTCGCGATCGCCGGTGCCGACGGCGCATTCGTCGTGGCGGAGGCCGAGATCCGCCCGCCGAACGCGATCCTGCTCCGCAGCGCGAAGGTGGCCCTCCCCACGGAGGTGCGATATGCGTGGCAGGACAACCCGGCCAACGCCAACCTGGTGGACGAGGTGAGCAAGCTGCCCGCGCACCCCTTCAGGATCCGCGTCGAGGCGGACCCGATCAGGGAGCAGCCGGCGCCGCCGGTGCGGTGACCGCGGGCGCCTTGCCCGGACGCATCCAGCGGCGCACGGCGACGAACGCGCCGAGCGTGCCGAGCGATGCCATGGCGTAGCCGACGGCGTACGAGTGCGCCGACGCCTCGCGCACGCGCTCCAGGAGCTCCGGGTCGTTGGATGCGTCGATCAGCGCCTTCGCGTCCCCGCTTCGGAGCAACGCGCGGATGCGGACCACGTCCTCGTGGCGCAGGTCGCGGTCGCCGCGCTCGAAGATCCCCAGGCTGAGGGCGACCGTCGCCGCCACGACCGCCACGCCCACGCTGCCGCCCACCTGCCGGAGCGTCTGCACCAGCCCCGACACCTGCCCGCGCTCGGAATGCGGCACGCGGCCAAGCGCGTCGGTGTTGGTGGGGCTCATGGTGAACGCGATGCCCAGCCCGAGGACGAACATCCCCGCCGCCATCACCGGGTAGCTGCGCATCCACGCGCCCGTGGCCTGCACCAGCATGCCGGCCGTCGCGAGCGCCGTGCCCCAGCTTGCGGGCGCGCGGACGCCGGCTCGGTCGTACCAGCGGCCCGCGACGTGCACCACCAGGATCACCGGCGCGAGCATCGGCAGGAGCGAGAGGCCGGCCTGCGTGGGCGTGAAGCCAAGGACATCCTGCGCATACAGGCTTCCCGCAATCACCAGGCCCGTCATGGCGAACTGCATGCACGCGATGGTGATGGCGTCCGCGGCCAGCGCACGGTCGGCGAAGAGGCGCAGCCGCAGCAGCGGACGCGGATGGTTCCACTGCCTGCGGATGAAGACCGCAAGCACCGCGGCGCCGCCGAGGAGCGCGCCGAGCGTCAGTGCCGACGTGCCCGATGCCGCGCCTGCGCCGCGCTCCGGGCCCAGCTGCTGTATGCCGAAAACG
>JBILFU010000308.1:0-2763 GCA_044351405.1 Phycisphaerales bacterium | reverse complement strand
GTCAGCGCTCAGGCCGAACGCGATCCTCGTGAACACGAGCCGCGGCGGCGTGGTCGACCAGCAGGCGCTGCTGCACGCGGTGCGCACGCGCGGCCTGCGCGCGGGCCTCGACGTCTGGGCGAACGAGCCCGAGGGCCAGGAGGGCACCTTCGCGGACCCGATCGGCCGCGAGCCGGGCGTGATCGGCACGCACCACGTGGGTGCGCTCACCGAGCAGGCGCAGCGCGCGGTGGCCGACGAGGTGGTGCGCGTGGTCCGCGCGTGGGCCGAGCGCGGGCACGTCCCCAACTGCGTGAACCGCGCGGTGGCGACGCCGGCGACCAACCTGCTCGCCGTGCGGCACGTGAACCGCCCGGGCGTGCTCGCGCACGTCTTCGAGATCCTCGGCGAGGCGTCGATCAACGTCGAGGAGATGGAGAACATCGTGTACGCCGGCGGCGAGGCGGGCCTGGCGCGCATCCAGCTCGACAAGGCGCCGACCGACGCGCAGCTCGCGGCCATCCGCTCGAACCAGCACGTGTTCAGCGCCACGCTGAGCACGATCGCGCGGCGGATGTGAGGCGGGGCCCGCGCGCATGGAACTGGACGTCGCCGAGATCCCGGTGCGCCTGCGCTACAACCTGATGATCGGGGCGATCGTGCCGCGACCGATCGCGGTGGTGGGCACTTGCGACGCGGCCGGGAGGCCGAACCTGGCGCCGTTCAGCTTCTTCATGGGGTGCGGGAGCGACCCGATGACGCTCGTCGTGAGCGTGGCGAACCCGCCGGGCGGCGCCGGCGAGAAGGACACGCTGCGCAACGCGAAGCCGGTCGCGGAGGGCGGGACCGGCGAGTTCACCGTGAGCGTGGCGACCGAGGGGAACATCTCGCGGGTGGTCGCCTGCGCCGAGCCGCTCGCGCACGGCGAGAGCGAGTTCGCGCTTGCCGGGCTGACGCCCGTGCCGGGGAGCGCCGTGCGCGCGCCGCGGCCCGCGGAGAGCCCGGTGACCTTCGAGTGCCGGACGCTCCAGGTGGTGCGCATGGCGCCGGGGCGCGAGGGCGCGAGCAACCTGCTCGTCGGACAGGTGGTGCGCGTGCACGTGGCGGAGGGCTTCGCCAACGAGCGCATGCACGTGGACGCGGACCTGCTGCGCGCGGTCGGGCGCATGGGCGGGAGCGACTACTGCACGACGCGCGAGCGGGCGGCGATCCCGGCGGGGCGCGCGGCGCTCACGCACCCGGCGGAGTGGCGCGGGCACGGCCGTCCGGACGCGGGCCGGTGAGCTCGTCGAGCATGCCGTCGACGGCGCGCTCGAGATGGTCGAACATCGCGGCGAACGCCTCGGGGCCGTGCTCGTAGGGATCCGCGACGTCGTCCGGGCCGGGGCCTGCGGCGAAGCTCGCCATCGCGCGGAGCCTGTCCGCGGGCGCGCCCCGGCGCTCGAGGCCCGCGCGGTTCTGCGCGTCCATGTAGACGATCAGGTGGTGGTGGTCAAAGTCGCGCGCGGTCACCTGGCGCGCGACGCCCGGCAGCGGGATGCCGCGGCGCGCGGCCTCGGCGAGCGTGCGCGGGTCGGGGCGGTCGCCCGCGTGCCAGGAGCCCAGGCCCGCGCTGTCGACCTCGAAGCGGTCGAGCACGCCGCGCTCGCGCGCGCGGTGGATAAAGATGCCCTCCGCCGCGGGGCTGCGGCAGATGTTGCCCAGGCACAGGAACAGGATGCGCGTCGTCGTCATCGAAAATGGGAAAATCAACCCTGGCATCATTTTCCGATTTTCGGCGGGGCTTGTGTGACGTAAACTGCACCCGTCAGCGATCTTTGACAACTGGGGCCGTACCGGCATCGACCGGACAGGCAACGCACGGTGTGGCGCGTCGTGGAGCATGCCGGCCACGCAAAAAGCATGCAACACTTACGACTGCCAACACGCAGTACGCTCTCGCCGCCTAATTAGGCGACGCAGCGAGCTCTCCCACGCCTGAGTAAGGGAGCCGCTGTCAAACATCAGGCTGGACCCAATGGGCTGACATGCCTCGGCGGGTCGAGATGACGCATGTCTTGGAACGGAGCGCCCCGCTGCGGGGATACGCCCGGACGACAATCGTTCCGCAGACACACGCGTAGAGGCACCGTGCGGACTGTTTCGGCACAGGGGTTCGACTCCCCTCGGCTCCATTCCTTCACGCCCCGCCCCGGGCCCGCCGGGCGGCGGCGCGCCCGGCGGTTATCGGGTGGCCGCGCGCGTCCCCGCGCCCCGATCGCGGAAGATCACCGGCCCGGCCGGGAAGTCCCCTACTTCCCGCACGCGGCGGGCGCGCGGCACCGTATCTGAACCCGGTGCCCCGATGTCCCCGAGCGCCCAGGCCTCCATGTCCACGCCCCCGCCCGAACCGCGCGACGACGCTCCCTTCCGCGAGCCGCCCCCGCGTTCGCGCGACGAGGCCGCCGTCCGCTACTGGGGCGCGATCTACGCCTACGTCCGCCAGGCCGGCCGCCGCGACCAGGAGGCCCGCGACCTCACGCAGGGCTTCATCGCCGACGTCCTCCTCGGACGCGACCTCGTCTCCAAGCTCGACGAGCACCGCGGCCAGTTCCGCACGCTCCTCCTGAGCGCGGTGCGCAACTACCTGGCCGATGCCTACCGCTTCGACCATGCCGCGCGCCGCCACCCGTCGGACGCGCGCATCGTCCGCGACGACGCGGCCGCGGACGCTGTGGCCGCGCCCGCAGACTCGGGCCCCGAGCGCGCCTTCCACCGCGCGTGGGTGAGCGCCGCCGTCCGCGA
>JBILFU010000309.1:0-2763 GCA_044351405.1 Phycisphaerales bacterium | reverse complement strand
GCGCAGCTCATGGCCGCCGCGGAGAAGATCCGCGACAAGGGCTACCGCTACTGGGACTGCCACACGCCGTTCCCGGTGCACGGGCTCGACGACGCCATGGGCGTGCAGCGCACGCTGCTCCCGGTGTTCGTGTTCTGCGCCGGCGCCGCCGGCGCGACCACGGGCCTGGCGCTCCAGCTCTTCACCAACTCGTTCGACTTCACCGTCTGGGCGATGGTGTGGGTCACCGGCTACCCGTTCCTCATCAGCGGCAAGCCGGCGCTCAGCATCCCCGCCTTCATCCCGGTGATCTTCGAGCTGACCATCCTGTTCTCCGCGTTCACCGCGGTGGGCCTGATGCTGCTCCTGAACCACCTGCCGCGGCACCACCACCCGCTGCTGGCGTGCGACCGATTCCGCCGCGCGTCGGACGACCGCTTCTTCATCTCGATCGAGGCGCGCGACCCGCGCTTCTACCGCTCGAAGACCGAGGCCGACCTGCGCGCCACCGGCGCCGTGGCCGTCGAGGCCGTGGCCGAGGGAGACGACTGACCCATGCCCAAGTTCCCGCGCATCCTCGTGTACTCGCTCCTCGTCGCGGGCTGCCTGGCGCTGATCCCGCCGGTGGTCTTCGCGCGCATGCGCGCCACGCCGAGCCCGAACCGCCCGATCCACATCTTCTGGGACATGGACTTCCAGCCGAAGTTCAAGACCCAGGTCGCGAACCCGCTGTTCGCCGACGGCCGCGCCATGCGCCCGCCGGTGGCCGGCACGGTCGCGCGCGGCGAGGCGTACGCCGACAGCCACATGTTCGAGGGCGTGGTCGACGGCCAGTGGGCCACCTCGCTGCCCGCGGGCATGGCGATGGACGCGGCGACGCTCGGGCGCGGCCAGCAGCGCTTCAACATCTACTGCTCCGCGTGCCACGGCTACGCGGGCTTCGGCGACGGCGCGGTCAACAAGCGCGCCATGGAGCTCGTCGCCAACGCCACGGGCCCCGTCAACGGCACCCAGTGGGTGGCCGCCAAGAGCCTGCACGACGACACCACGCGGCACCAGCCGATGGGCCAGCTCTTCAACACGATCACGCACGGCATCCGCAACATGGCCGGGTACGGCGCGCAGATCCCCACCGAGGACCGGTGGGCGATCGCGGCGTACGTGAAGGCCCTGCAGCTGAGCCAGGACGCCGGTTCCGCCGGCGCCAAGGTCGCCGACGCATCCAACTGACGCCACCGAGGAACGGACCAAAGACATGGCACACGCCCACCACCACGAGCCCGACCTGAGCGCGGGCAACACGACCGGCGTCAAGCACGGGATCACCTGGCTGCTGATCGGCGGCTCGCTGCTCGTCAGCTCCGCGGGCCTCGGCGGCAAGCTCGAGGCCGGCGAGGCCGCGCGCGCCTACCTGGTGTTCATGATCGTCGCCTTCTCCACCTGCCTGGGCGCGCTGTTCTTCGTGATCGTGCAGCACCTGACGCGCGCCGGCTGGAGCGTCGCGGTGCGCCGCCCCGCGGAGGCGCTCGCGCAGAACCTGCGCTGGATGTGGGTGCTCTTCCTGCCGATCGCGTGGATGGGGTGGAACGGCACGCTGGTCAACCTCTACCCGTGGGCCGACCTCGACGTGCTTCGCAGCGTGTCTCCCGCCGAGGCCGACCTCGTGGCCAACAAGGCCGGGTACCTCAACCCGCGGTTCTTCTTCGCCCGTTCCGCGATCTACCTCGCCGTGTGGGCGGGCCTCGCGCACTTCTACTGGTCGTCCAGCCTGCGGCAGGACCGCACCGGCGACCCGGCGATCACCGCGGCCAGCCGCAAGTGGGCCGGGCCGTCGATGATCCTCTTCGGGCTCAGCACGACCTTCGCGTCGTTCGACTGGATGATGAGCCTCTCGCCCGCGTGGTTCAGCACCATGTTCGGCGTGTACTTCTTCGCGCTGTGCGCCACCCTGGGCCTCGCGGCGACGGTGCTCCTGACCAAGGACATCATGCGCGAGGGCGGGCGCCTGAAGGGCATCGTCACCACCGAGCACTTCCACGACCTCGGCAAGATGCTGTTCGCCTTCGGCATCGTGTTCTGGGCGTACATCGCGTTCAGCCAGTTCATGCTGATCTGGTACGGGAACCTGCCCGAGGAGACCTCGTGGTTCCTGGCGCGGCAGGTGGGCGCGTGGCTGCCGCTGAGCTGGCTGCTCCTGGTCGGCCACTTCATCGTGCCGTTCGTGTTCCTGATCTCGCGCTGGACGAAGCGCTGGAACTGGACCCTGTACTTCGCGTGCGGCTGGATGCTCGCCTTCGGGTGCCTGGACGTCGTCTACCTGGTGGTGCCGCACGTGCCCCACGACCTGGGCGACTTCCAGACCTACGCGGCGTTCGCCGAGAAGCACGCGGGCGACGGCCCGCACGGGCCGCTCGTGACGTACGCGCTCGCGGCGCTCCTCCTCGCGATGGGCGGCGCGCGCCTGGCGCTGTCCGGCAAGTCGCTCGTGCCGGTGCGCGACCCGTCGCTCGGCGAGAGCCTGGCCTTCCAGAACATGTGACCGGACCAACGGAGACACCCATGTCCACCGCATCCCAGCCCAACGAGTTCGAGACCTCCACCGGCGTCCTGTGGGACGACCCGGAGGCAGGCAAGACCTGGACGGTCTCGCTGATGGGGATCACCATCCTCGCGGCGCTCGTGCTCGCGCTCAGCGTCATGTACTTCCGCACCGAGCAGGCCGAGGTCGACGCCAAGGTCATCGAGCCCGAGTACCTGGCGCTCAAGGACCTGAAGGCGCAGCAG
>JBILFU010000042.1:0-10355 GCA_044351405.1 Phycisphaerales bacterium | reverse complement strand
ACGAGCATCACCAGGCCGATCTGCCCGTAGACGTCGAGCGGCTTGTCCACGAGCCGCAGCCCCGCGAGCGCGCCGAGCGCCGCGAACGGCACCGCGCCCACGACGAGCACCGGCAGCGTCCAGCTCTCGTACTGCGCCGCAAGCACCAGGAACACCGCGACGATCGCCAGCGTGAAGACGATGGGCGCGGCGTCGGCCGACTTGCGCTCCTGGAAGACGATCCCCGTCCACTCGTGGGAGATGCCCTGCGGCAGCACGGTCGCGCAGAGCTCCTCCATGAAGCGCGTGGCGTCCCCCGAGCTCACGCCGGGCGCGCCCGCGCCGTTGATCGCGATGGTGTCGGTGACGTTGTAGTGGGTCAGGTTGTCGGGACCGGTGGTGGTTCGCACCGAGGCGAACGCCGAGAACGGCACCATCTCGCCGCCGCGGGACATCACGTACAGCTCCTCCAGGTCCTCCGGCGCCCGCCGATGGCTCGAGTCCGCCTGCACGAACACCTGGTAGACCTGGTTGAAGCGGTTGAACTGGTTGACGTACGCGCTGCCGAAGTTGAGCTGCAGCACCGCGAACGCGTCCGCGACCGTGACGCCGAGCCGCTGCATCTTGGCACGGTCGACGTCGAGCCACACCTGCGGCACGTCCTTCTGGAAGAAGGTGGCGACGCCGGCCACGCGATCGGGGTGCTTGGCCGCCTCGGCGATGAGCGCCTGCGCCGCCTCGTACAGGCGATCGGTGCCCAGCCCCGCGCGATCCACCAGCTGCAGCTGGAAGCCGCCGACCGTGCCGAGCCCCGGGATGGACGGCGGGTTGAACGGGAACGCCAGGGCGCCCGGGACGGTCCAGAGGAGGGGCTGCAGCCGGCGCACGATCGCGTCGGTGGTGTGCGCGGGCCCCTTCCGCTCGTCCCAGGGCTTGAGCACGGGGATCAGGACGCCCGCGTTCGACTGCGGCGCGTTGGCCAGGAAGTTCATGCCGTCGATCTCGATGATGGTCTCGATCTCGGGCTGCGCGGCGACGATCTCGCGCACCTGCGCCGCGACCTCCTGCGTGCGCGCGAGCGGCGTGCCGGCCGGCAGCTGGAAGGCCACGAAGAAGTAGCCGTTGTCCTCGTCGGGGACGAACGCGGTGGAGGCGGTGGTGCCCAGCCAGAGCGTGCAGGCGATCGCCGCCGCGAAGACCGCGCCCGCGACCGGCCACCGCCGGACCAGCCACCCGACCAGCGACTCGTACGCCCGCTCCGTTCGCGCGAAGCCCCGGTTGAACGCCCCGAACGGCCCGCGCTCCGCGGGCCTGCGCGGCCGCAGGAAGATCGCCGCGAGCGCCGGGCTCAGCGTCAGGGCGTTGACGCCCGAGAGGATGACCGAGATGGCGATCGTCATGGCGAACTGGTTGTAGAGCTCCCCCGTCACGCCCGGCATCAGCGCGGCCGGCACGAACACGGCGGCCAGCGCGAGCGTCGTGGCGATGACCGGGCCGGCGACCTCCCGCATCGCCGCGCTCGCCGCCTTGACGGGGTCCGTCTCGCCCTCCTCGAACTTGCGCTCGACGTTCTCCACCACGACGATCGCGTCGTCGACCACGATGCCGATCGCGAGCACGAGCCCCAGCAGCGTCAGCGTGTTGATCGAGAAGCCCATGGCCAGCATGACCGCGAAGGTGCCGATGATCGACACCGGGATGGTGATCATGGGGATCAGCGTGGTCCGCAGGCTCTGCAGGAACACGTAGATGATCACCAGCACCAGGATGGCCGCCTCCCAGAACGTCTCGACGACCTCCGAGATGGACGCGCGCACGAACTTGGTCGTGTCGTAGTTGATGCGGTACTCGACGTCGGCGGGGAAGTCGCGCCTCAGGTCCTCCATGGCCGCGTTCACGGCCTTGGCGATCTCGAAGGCGTTCGAGCCGGGCAGCTGGAAGATGCCGAGGAGCGCGCCCTCCTCGCCGTCCTGCTTGCCGACGCTGGAGTAGCTGGCCGCGCCGAGCTCCACGCGCGCCACGTCCTTCACGAGCACCGTCCCCGACGGACCGCTGCGGACGACCACCTCCTCGAACTGCCTCGCCTGCTCGAGGCGCCCCAGGGCGTTCACCTGCATGGTGAACGCGGGCGGCGTCGCGTACGGCGGCCCGCCCGCCTGTCCGCCGACCGCCTGGCGGTTCTGCTCCTGGAGGGCGCGGTAGACGTCCTGCGGCTGGATGCCGAGCGCGGCGAGCTTCGGCGTATCCAGCCAGATGCGCATCGAGTACTGCCGCAGCCCGAAGTTGGTCACCTGCCCGACGCCCGGGATGCGCTGGAGGCGCTGCACCACGGCGATGTCCGCGTAGTTGGAGAGGAAGTCGCCGTCGTAGGTGCGGTTGGGGCTCACCAGGCCAACCACCTGCACGAAGTCCGTGGACTGCTTGCGCACGGAGATGCCCTGCTGCTGCACCTCGGGCGGCAGCTGCGGGATCGCCGTCTGCGCGTAGTTCTGCACGTCGACCGTGCCGATCGACAGGTCGTATCCCACGTCGAAGGTGACGGTAATGACCGCGTTCCCCCCGTTCGTGGAGTTGCTCGACATGTAGATCATGCCCGGCACGCCGTTGATCTGCCGCTCGAGGAGCCGCGTCACCACGTCCGACGTGGTCACCGAGGACGCGCCCGGGTAGAGGGCCGTCACCTGCACGGTGGGCGGCGTGATCGGCGGGAACTGCGCCACCGGGAGCACCGCCATCGACAGCCCGCCGGCGATCACCATCAGCAGGGCGATCACGGTGGAGAAGATGGGGCGCCGGATGAAGAAGTCGATCATCGCTCGGCCTTGCCCATCCGCTCCCCGATGCGCCCCTCGACCTGCTCGCGCATGACCTCGGGCGGGACGGTCTGCGCGCCGTCGTACAGCTTCTGCATCCCCTCGACGACGATCGTCTCGCCGGCGCCGAGCCCCTCGGCGATCACGATGCCCGCGCCGCCGCGCGGCCCGGGCTTCACCACCTTCTGGCGCGCCTTGCCCTCGGCGTCGACGGTCCACATGGTGGCGGCCGCCGTCTGGTAGACGAGCGCGGACTCGGGCACCGTCACCGCCCCGGCCAGCATGCCGACGCGCAGCCGCACCGAGACGTAGGCGCCGGGCGCCATGGCGCGGTCGGCGTTCGCCACCTCGATGCGGGTGCGGACCGTGGACGAGCCCGGGTTCACCGTGTTGTCCACGAAGACCACCCTGCCGCTGCGGCGCCACCCGCCCCCGGGCAGCGTGGCCTCGGTGGAGGAGTCGCCCTCGTCCTGCATGCGGCGCAGCGCGGGGAGGTCCGACGCGACGGGCTGGAACTCGATCCACAGCGGGTCCATCTGCCGCACGGTGACGAGGGTGCGCTGCGGCGTGACGTAGGTGCCCGGGTAGATCTCGGTGGCGCTCGCCTTGCCCGCCACCGGGCTCATGATGCGCGTGAAGGAGAGGTTCAGGTTCGCCTCGTCGAGCAGCGCACGCCGCGCGTCCAGGTTGGCGCGGGCCGTGCGCTCGTTGGCGACCAGGCGGTCGAAGTCCTGCTGCGAGATCGCCGAGACGTCCAGCAGCGGCTGGTTGCGCGCGACCATGTCCGCCGCGTTGCGGAGCTCGGCCTCGACCACGGCGATGTCGGCCTTGGCCTTCTCCACGGCAACCTGGTAGGGGCGCGGGTCGATCAGGTAGAGCACCTGTCCCTCCGCGACCTCCTGCCCGTTCGCGAAGCCCTGCGAGTCGATCCAGCCGGCGACGCGCGGGATGATGTCCACGCTGCGCACGCTCATCGTCATGCCGGGGTACTCGCGGAAGACCTCGACGTCGGTGACGGTGGGCTGCGCGGTGCGCACGGGCGCGGGCGGCGGGCCGGCGGGCGGAGCCGGCGGCTTGGCGCAGGCGGTTGCCAGCAGGGCGCAGCAGGAGATGGCGGTCGTCTTCTTCATGTGTGTGCCTGTCAGCCGCCGGTGCGGCCCCCGTCGGGGGCGAGGAAGTCGTTGGCGGTGGGTGCGGCGCGGAAGCGCCGGACGTCGTCGACCGCCGCGGGCATCGGATCCATCTCCCAGCCGCCGCCGAGCGACCGGTAGAGCTCGACGGTGTTCTTGGCGAGCAGGCCCTCCGACTGGGCCAGCCCGTCGCGCGCCACCACGAACGCCTGCAGGAACTGGATCAGCCGCGAGATGTCGATGGTGCCGGCGCGGTACTGCAGGAAGGCCAGGTCGAACGCCTGCTGGATCTCGCGCGCCGCGTCGGCGTAGCTGCCCTGCACCCGGCGCGCGGCATTGAAGCCGGCGATCGACGCCTCCACCTGGTTCACCGCGCGCACCACGGCGAGCTGGTAGCGGAGCAGGCGGTCCGCCGCGTTCACCTCGGCCTGCTTCACGCGCGCCTGCTGCGCACCGGTCAGGATGTCCATGAAGCGCCAGCTGACCGCGGGCGTGATGCCGTAGGTCATGTTCCTGGAGATGTCCGTCAGGTTCGAGAACTCCGGCGTCTGGATGATGAAGTTCCCGGCGAAGGTGAAGCGCGGCAGGTAGCCGGCCTCCGCCACGCCGATCTCCGCGGTCGCCGCCTGCAGGTCGCGCTCGGCGGCCATCACGTCGGGCCGGCGCTCGAGCAGGCTGGCCGGTACCCCCAGGTTCACCGGCACCGCGATCGCGGGCACGGGCCGGTCCTCGGCCGTCATCTCCCGCACGCGCTCGGGCGTCTCCGCGAGCAGCACCGCGATGCCGGCGACCTGCTGCGCGATCAGCCCGTCGAAGCGCATGGCGTCGGCGAGCGCCGACGCCTGCCTCGCGCGCACCTCGGCCAGCTCGACCTTGGAGCCGGCCTGGAAGCGCACCTTCTTCTCGATGGCGTCGACCAGCTTGCCGTATCCGCGCGCCAGGTCACGGAACGCGGCCCGCTGCGCCTGGAGCTGGCGTATCGCCATGTACGACTGCGCCACCTCGGCGCGGACGCTCACGAGCGCGGCGCGGTACTCCGAGGCGCTTGCCTGGACGCGCGAGACCCCGGCCTCGATCTGCCGGCGCACCGCGCCCCAGACGTCGAGCTCCCACGTCGCCGACGCGATGTTCCACTGCCAGTTGCTGAAGCCGACGCGGAGCGCGTCGGGATTGGGCACGCCGAGCTGGTTGGAGTCGACGCGCCGCCAGCTGTAGGCGAGTCCCATGTCCATCTGCGGGAACAGCCTGGAGAAGTCCACCGTGTACTGCGCGCGGAACGCCTCGAGGGCCAGCAGCGAGCGCCGCAGGTCGATGTTCTGCATGTCCGCGCGCGAGACCAGCTCGTCGAGCACCGGGTCCCTGAAGTTCTGCCACCACCGCTCCGAGCGGGGCTCCGTGGCCTCGAGGCCCGGACCGCGCTCGGCCGTGAAGCGGCCGGGGACGGGGTCGGACGGCTTCCGGTAGTCGGGCCCGATCGCGCAGCCGCCGAGCGCCAGCGCGGCGATGGTCATGGATGCGGCTCGGCGCATCCGGCCAAGTGTAGTGGTGGGCCTTTCGCGCGCCCGCGGCGCTGCCGGTCAGGCCGCGGCCTTCGCGCCCGCGCCGTCGAGGATGCGCTGCGCGTAGGTGCTCATCGCGTCGCGCAGCTGCTCGAAGCTGTCGAGCACGTAGAGGATCGGCTGGTAGTGGTCGATCTCGAAGCTCGTGCCGCACACGGTCTCGAGGTCGAACGGCCGGCGATCGACGTCCTTGGACGTCAGCGCGTGCTTGCTCTCGCCCGGGCTCGAGATCAGGCCGCTGCCGTAGAGGCGGTTGCGCCCGCCCTCGCGGATCAGCCCGAACTCGACCGTGAACCAGAAGAGCCGGGCGAGGCGCTCGGTGTGGTGCGGATCGTCGGTGGTCAGCGCGGCCTTGCCGTAGGTCTGCAGGAAGTCGGCGAACACCGGGTCCGCGTGCAGCGGCACGTGGCCGAAGATGTCGTGGAAGATGTCGGGCTCCGGCAGGTAGTCGATCGACTCCTTGGGGCGGATCACGATGGTGGTCGGGAACTCGCGGCGCGCGAGGCACGCGAAGAAGGCCTTCGCCGGCAGGTAGCCGGGCACGGCCTTGCTCTGCCAGCCGGTGAGCCGCTGCAGGTAGGTGTTCACCGACTTCGGCCCCTCCAGGTAGGGGATCCAGTCGCGAACCAGCTTGATGCTCGCTGCGCCCGAGAGGTAGACCCCGCTCGCGTTGTCGGCGAGGAACTCCATCTGGCGGTCGTAGAGGATGCGCCAGGTCTCCTGGTTCTCCTCGGTGTAGCCCGCGTAGTTCTGGTCGATGTACGCCTTGGTGATGTCCTGGAAGCCGGGCTCGCCGAAGCGGTTGGCGTACTCCTGCGCGGCGCGGCCCTGGGGGCCGTCGATCATGGCGTGGTTGAGGCTTCCGGACATCTTGTTGCCCATGAGTGGTGTCTCCGTGCGCAAGTGTACGGCCGCGCACGCGGATCCCCGCGCGGCCTCAGCGCCCCGACTCGAGCCGCGCGCGCACGTCCTCCGGGGCCGCGAACGGCGGGTTCGCCGGGATGCGGGCCACGCCGAGCTGCGCCCGCGCGTCGATCCCCCAGGGGTCCACGCCCACGACCCTCGGGTCGACGAGCCGGTGCCCGCCCGACGGCACCGTCTCCGCGGCGCGTACCACCGCGTCCCGGCATCCGGCATTGAGCTCCTTGCAGAGGGCCGGCTCCTGCGCCGCGAACGGGTTCGCGCGCACGATGGCCTGGCCGTCGACGAAGTAGCCCTTGTAGCGCGCGGCGTCGATCAGGATCTTCGCCCAGCGCACGTCCGGCGGCTCGCCGTGGTAGATGCACCAGCGGTCGCAGAGCGCGCCGTCCGGGCCGCCCTCCTCGATCTGCTCGAGCGTCACCTGCAGGACGAGCGACTCGTCGGAGTCGTCCGGGAGCTCGATCGCCACGTCGAGGGCGCGGAGCATCGCGACCATGACCGGCGCCACCAGGTTCCCGTCGGGCGTGGGCGCGACGCGGATCTCGACGCGCTCGCCGTCGAAGCGGATGCGCCCGGCGAGGTGCGCGCGCAGGAACTGGAATGCCTCCTCGGCGATCGCGTCGCTCATCGCGCGGATCGTATCGCGGCACCTACGATGCCCGCGTGACCCACCTGTGCGCGTCCATCGCGGTCGAGTCGCCGGACGGCGTGGACGCGGCGCTCGCCGCGGCGCGGCGCGCGGCGGAGCGCGGCGCGGACATGGCGGAGTGGCGCATCGACGCCCTCGCGGAGTCGGACGGTGCGCTGGCCGCGGCGCGCCGCCTGGTGCGGGAGTCGCCGGTCCCGTCGATCGTCACCGTCCGCGGCGCGGCCGAGGGCGGCGAGTGGCGCGGCAGCGACCAGGACCGCGTGTCCTTCCTCGAGGCCCTCTGCACGGCCCCCGGCGAGCCGGCGCCCGCGTACCTGGACTTCGAGCTCGCCGACTTCGCACGCAGCGCGAACATCCGCCAGAAGGTGGAGCTCTGCGTCGCGCATCCCGGGCAGGTGCGCGAGGTCGGCACGCGCCTCATCCTCAGCGCGCACGACTTCGGCGGCCGCCCCGCGGACCTCGCGCGCCGCTGGGCAGCGATGGCGTCCGCGGACTCGTGCGCGGTGGCGAAGGTCGCGTGGCGCGCGCGGAGCGTGCGCGACAACCTGGAGGCCTTCGAGCTCCTGCGCACGCGCGCGAAGCCCGCGATCGCGCTGTGCATGGGCGAGGCGGGACTCATGAGCCGCGTGCTCGCGCCCAAGTTCGGCGCGTTCCTGACCTTCGCGCACGCGGGCGACGCCGCCGACGCGGAACGCGCCGCGTCGCGCGCCGCGGGCACCGCGCCGGGGCAGCCGTCGGTCGAGGAGCTGGTCGAGCTGTACGGGTTCCGACGCATCGGCGCGAGGACGCGCGTCCTCGGCGTGGTCGGGTGGCCGGTCGCGCACTCGCGCAGCCCGGAGCTCCACAACGCGTGGTTCCGCGAGCGCGGCGCGGACGCGGTGTACCTGCCGATCCCCGTGCCGCCCGAGTACGAGCACTTCAAGGCGACGGTCGGCGAGCTCGTCGACTTCGCGCCGCTCGACTTCCGCGGCGCGAGCGTGACGCTCCCGCACAAGGAGCACCTGGTGCGCCTCGTGCGCGAGCGCGGCGGGCACGTCGACGCGCTCGCGGCGCGGATCGGCGCCGCGAACACGCTGCTCGTCGGCCCGGGCGGCGCCCTGAGCTGCACCAACACCGACGCGCCCGCGGCGGTGGACGCGCTCTGCGAGGGCATGGGCATCGTGCGCGGCGACCTGCGCTCGAAGCGGGTCGCGGTCCTGGGCGCGGGCGGCGTGGCCCGCGCCGTGGCCGCGGGTCTCGCCGACGAGGGCGCGCGCGTCGTCGTCTTCAACCGCAGCGAGGAGCGCGCGCGGCGGATGTGCACCGAGCTCTCGGGCGGCGCGGGCGCCTCCCCCGCCGCGTCCGAGGGCTCCTGCGGCGCGCTCGAGGGCCGCATCGTCGCGGGCCGCACCTCCGAGATCGGCTGCGGCTGCTTCCACGCGTTCGTCAACTGCACGCCCGTCGGCATGGCGGGCGGGCCGGACCCGGACGGCAGCCCGCTCCCCGACGACGTCCTGCTCGACGACGCGGTCACGGTGATGGACACGGTCTACGCCCCGCGCGCGACGCCGCTCCTGCGCGAGGCGCGGTCGCGCGGCGCGCGCACCGTCGACGGCTGGTCGATGTTCGTGAAGCAGGCCGAGCGCCAGTCGCGGCTCTGGCCGATCGACTGAGCCGCGCGTCGGCGCAGGCCGCACGGCTATCCTTCCCCGCGATGCTCTCCTACCGCACCGCCGGCGAATCGCACGGCCCGACGCTCCTGGCGATCGTCGAGGGTCTGCCGGCGGGCCTGCGCGTGGACACAGCGTTCATCGACGCCGAGCTCGCGCGGCGGCAGGGCGGCTACGGCCGCGGCGGGCGCCAGCGCATCGAGGAGGACCGCGTCAACGTGCTGACGGGCGTGCGCGCGGGCGTGACGCTCGGCTCGCCCGTCGTCCTGCAGGTGCCGAACGCCGACAGCCGCCTCGACGACCCCGCGAGGACCCCGCCCGTGACGCGCCCGCGCCCGGGCCACGCGGACCTCGCCGGGAGCATCAAGTGGCTCACCACCGACTGCCGCGGCACGCTCGAGCGCGCGAGCGCCCGCGAGACCGCCGCGCGCACCGCGGCCGGCGCGCTCGCCCGCGTCCTGCTGCGCGAGTTCGGCATCGAGGCGTTCGGCTTCGTGAGCGGCGCGATCGACGCGATGTGCGAGGTGCAGGTGGACGCGGAGCGGCTGCCGGCCTTGCGCGCCGCGCGCGATGCGAGCGAGGTCTACTGCCCGAACCCCGAGACCGGCGCGCGCATCGCCGGCCACATCCATCGCGCCAAGACCGAGAAGGACACCGTGGGCGGCCGCGTCGAGGCGCACGTCCTCGGCGTGCCCGCGGGGCTCGGCACCTGCGTGCAGTGGGACGAGCGGCTCGACTCGCGGATCGCCGCGGCCGTGATGGGCATCCAGGCGTTCAAGGCCGTGGAGGTCGGCATGGGCACCGACTGCGCGTGGCGCTTCGGCAGCCAGGTGCACGACCCGATCTCGCACGACGCGTCGCGCGCGCACGAGCCGCACCTCGGCTTCGTGCGCCCGACGAACAACGCCGGCGGCCTCGAGGGCGGCATGACCAACGGCATGCCGGTCGTGGTGCGCGGCACGATGAAGCCGATCTCGACGCTCCTGCGCGGCATGCCGAGCGTCGACCTCGCCACGCTCGAGCCGCAGCAGAGCCAGTACGAGCGCAGCGACGTGAGCGCGGTCGCCGCGGCCAGCGTGGTCATGGAGAACGTGGTCGCCTTCGAGGTGGCGCGCGCGTTCCTGGCGAAGTTCGGCGGCGACTCGATGGACGAGCTCCGCGCCCACCACGACGCCACCATGCGGCTTGCGCGCGGGCTGCACGGGCCGCCGCGCTGAATCCGCCGGGCCGGCGCCGTCGAACCGATATCCACCACCCACGAGGATCCCAGCATGTCCAAGAAGCTCGTCGCATCCGCCCTCGGCGTCGTCTCCATGGTCACCGGCTTCGGCGCCGGCCAGGCCGCCGCGCCCGCCGCACCGCCCGCCGCGGGCACCACGCTCTTCTCCTTCAAGGCAACGTCGCTCGAGGGGAAGCCCGTCGACCTGGCGGAGTTCAAGGGCAAGGCGGTGCTCGTCGTCAACGTCGCCAGCAAGTGCGGCTACACGCCGCAGTACGCCGACCTCGAGACGCTGTGGAAGGAGTACAGGGACAAGGGGCTCGTCGTCGTGGGCTTCCCGTGCAACGACTTCGGCGGGCAGGAGCCCGGCAGCGCCGGCGAGATCGGCGAGTTCTGCCGCAGGAACTTCGGCGTCACCTTCCCGATGATGTCGAAG
>JBILFU010000307.1:0-2777 GCA_044351405.1 Phycisphaerales bacterium | reverse complement strand
CGCAGCTGATCAGGAGCCGCACGCGCACGATCATGGGATTCCTGGCCGCGCTCGCCGCGAGCATCGCGCTCTTCTTCGCGGTGGCGCCGCGGGGGCCCGCGGCGTTCTACGGCATGATGTGCCTCGTCGGCGCGGCCACGGGCTACTGGGCGATCTTCGTGACCACTGCCAGCGAGCAGTTCGGCACCAACCTGCGTGCCACCGCCGCGACGAGCGCGCCGAACTTCGTGCGCGCGATGGCGGTCCCGATCACGAGCATCTGGCTCGCGATCAAGCCCGGCGTGGGCGCGGTGCAGGGGACGCTCGTCCTCGGGCTCTGCTGCGTGGCGGTGGGGATGGCGGCGACCCTCGCCCTGGAGGAGACGTTCCACCGGGACCTCGATTACCTGGAGCGCTGAGCCCGGGACGGCCCTGCGGGGCTAGGATTTCGGCGATGGCCACCGATTTCGCCGACCGTCGCGAGATGCAGAACGTCCTCTTCGCCGAGCTGTCCCGCATGTTCGGGCGGGAGGTGCCCCTGTACGACCGTTCGCTCGCGGTCAACGCGGAGACGAACCGTGCGGCGTGCGAGCTGGTCGCGCGGCTGCACCGCGGATTCCACGTGTCCCCGGCGCAGCTGGAGCGGACGAGCGGCGAGCGGCACGGCGCGATCCGCATCGGCCGACCGGACGAGTACCGCTGGATCGCGCGCTACTTCGGCTGCTTCGCGATGGAGCCGCACAACTTCTACGACATGACGTGCGTGGGCGCGAAGAGCCAGCCGATCATCGCCACCGCATTCCGGTCCACGCTCCGGCCGGAGCACCGCGTGTTCACGTCGCTCCTGCGCACCGACTGGTTCGACGCCGCGACGCGCGCGCGCATCGAGGCGTTGCTCGCGGAGCGCGAGGTCTTCTCGCCGCGCGCGAAGGAGCTGGTCGGGCGGTGCGAGCGCGACGGCGGCCTGCCGCGGGCGGAGTTCGACGAGCTGGTCCGCGAGGGCACCGGGCGCATCTTCCGCTGGACCGGGAAGGCCCGCGACCTGGCGCTCTACCGGGAGCTCTCCGACGCGGGCTTCCGGATCGCCGCGGACATCGCCTGCTTCGGCAGCCACCACCTGAACCACCTGACGCCGAACACGCTGCTCATGGACCTGTACACGGCTGCCATGAAGCACTGCATGGGCGAGCTCGACGAGGCGGCGTTCCGCTCGCGCGCGACCGTGGCGCTGGCCCGGCTGGCCAAGGCCGCCGACCGCGACTGGCTGCGCCTCCACTTCAAGCACCTGAGCCACGCGGAGATCGACGCGTTCCAGCCGGGAGAGGCCACGTCCGCCGACGTTGCCGCGCTCGTCGACGGCCTGGTCGCCGCCTTCCGCGCGCCGCAGTTCCGGCTGGGAGACCTGCGGCACTCCGGGTTCAAGGACCTCACCGAGGGGCCGTCGCAGGACACGCCGATCCTGCTGCGCCAGGATTCGTACAAGGCGCTCACCGAGCCGGTCGAGTTCGTCGCCGACGACGGCACGGTCACAGCAGCCACGCACACGGCGCGCTTCGGCGAGATCGAGGAGCGCGGATACGCATGCACGCCCGCGGGGCGCAGGCTCTACGATGAGGCGCTTGCGGCCGCCGACGCCATCCGCGAGCGCGACCCGAAGCTCCCGTCGCGCGACTGGGCGGGCTACGAGGAGCTCTACTCCGTGCCCTTCGCCGCGTTCCCGAAGACGCTGTCGGCGCTCCTCGAGGGCGGGTTCGTGTTCGGCCGCTGGGCGCCGACTCCCGCGGGGATCGCGGCCGCGAAGGCCGGCACCGTCGGCACGGCGGACATCCACGAGCTCGTGCGGCGCGGGCTCGCGCAGCACGAGGGCCTGCGCTACGAGGACTTCCTGCCCGTGAGCGCGGCGGGCATCTTCGCCTCGAACCTCAGCCAGTACGGCACCAAGTCCACCGCCGCGGTGCGCCCCGCGTGCAGCCAGAAGGACCTCGAGGACGTGATGGGACGCCCGATCGTCGACGCCACCGCCGTGTACGCAGGACTGGACGCCGCCTCGCGGATCGACACGCTGTCCCGGCTGGGAGTCCTGGACCGGCTGCCCGTCGCCGAGCGAGCGCGGCTCGAGGCGGCGGTCGCCGCCTGCCCGCCCGGGGTGATCGAGACGGCGCGCCGCGACGTCGCCGTCGCGGTCTGAGCCGGCGTCAGTACGACAGCTGCAGCTGCGTCACCAGGCTCGCGTTGTTGTCCCGGGACGCGACGCCGAGGCCGCCGGCGATCTCGCGGATGCCGTTCACGTCGCCGCCGCCGAACGGCACGATCGCCTTCACGGTGAGCTTGACGTGCGGGCCCGCGAGGAAGAGGTTGACGCCTGCCTGGGCGAACCACTCGACCGGCACGTCGCCCATCCACGAGGCCTGCACGAATGCCTCGACGCCGTCGGCGACGAAACCGCTGGCCTGCAGGTTGAGGCCCTGGTACCAGCCGAGCTCGGGCGCGCCGACGGGGTCGCGCATGCACGCGTACTGGGCGATCAGCACCGTGCCGTCGAAGGTCGCGCGCGCGTCCGCGGTCACGCCCTGCGCCGACGGCGTCGCCTCCACGGAGGAGGGCGGCGGCTGCGGGTTCTGCGCGCGCCCGTTGCTCATGCACAGGCCGAGGCCGAGCACCAGCCCCGGGACGTCCGTGCGCGAGCCCGACATCCACGCGAGCTGCTCCCAGTCCGCGCCCCACTTTGCCTCCGCGCGGCCCGCGACGGCGAAGGAGAGGTACTCGTCGGAGTTCCACCCGCCGTCCGCCCGGACGTT
>JBILFU010000306.1:0-2781 GCA_044351405.1 Phycisphaerales bacterium | reverse complement strand
CCGCTCTTCGGCATCCCGCTCGCGCGGCTGTGCCAGGAGGCCGAGCAGCGCTTCGCCGGCGTCCCCTGCGGAATCATGGACCAGATGGTCTCCGCGCTCGGGAAGGCAGGGCACGCGCTCCTGATCGACTGCCGCTCGCTCGACGTGCGCTTCGTGCCGTTCCCGCCGCCGGAGCGCGCCGCGCTCCTGGTGGTCGACAGCGGCGAGCACCGGTCCCTCGCCGACGGCCGCTACGCCGAGCGCCGGCGCGAGGCCGAGGACGCGGCGCGCGCCGCCGGCGTCGCCGCGCTGCGCGACCTCGACGAGACCGCGCTGCGCGCCAAGCGCCTGCCACCGCTCCTCGAGCGGCGCGCGCGCCACGTGGTGCGCGAGATCCAGCGCGTGCAGCTGGCGGCCAACGCGCTGCGCCGCGACGACCTCGAGCTGTTCGGCCTCTTCATGGCGCAGGGGCACCAGAGCCTGCGCGACGACTTCGCCGTGAGCACCCCGGGGCTCGACGCCATCGTGGACGAGGCCCGCGCCATGGGCACGCGCGGCGGGGTCTTCGGGGCACGCATGACGGGTGCCGGGTTCGGCGGATGCGCGATCGTGCTGGCCGACGCGGCCGCTCCCCGCGTCGCCGACCGGCTGGCCTCCGGCATCGCGCGGCGCACCGGCCGCGCCCCCGCGGTCATGCGCGTCGCCGCGGCCGCCGGCGCCGCCGCGCTCCCGCCCACCCGCTGGCCGGGCGCGTAGCCTTACCCGCATGCGAATCACGCTCCTCGGCGCCGCGGGCGAGGTCACCGGCAGCGGCTACCTCGTCGAGACCGCGAAGGCGCGCGTCCTCGTCGACTTCGGGATGTTCCAGGGCCGCGGCTCGGGCGACGGCAAGAACCGCGAGATCGCGCCGGTGGAGCCCGCGCGGCTCGACGCGGTGGTGCTGACGCACGCACACCTCGACCACGTGGGGCGACTTCCGCTCCTCGACGGGCTGCGCTGCCCGGTCCACGCCACCCGGGCAACCTGCGAGCTCACCGAGCTGATCCTGCGCGACTCCGCGTCGATCCAGGAGAACGATGCCGAGCGCGAGAACCGGTGGAGGGAGCGCACCGGCCAGCAGCCCGACGCCGTGCCGCTCTACGCGTCCAAGGACGTCGAGCGCGTCGCCGCGCTCCTCAAGGGCCACGACTACGACCAGGCCTTCGAGGCGGCCGACGGCGTCTCCGTCCGCTTCCAGGACGCGGGCCACATCCTGGGCTCCGCCAGCGTCGAGATGCGCGTCACCGAGGGCGGATCGACGAAGACCGTCGTCTTCTCCGGCGACATCGGCCAGAGCTGCATGCCGATCCTCCGCGACCCGGTGCCGTGCCCGCCGGCGGACCTGGTCTTCATGGAGTCCACCTACGGCGACCGCGACCATCGCCCGGCCGAGCAGACGATCGCCGAGCTCCGCGGCATCCTCGAGCAGAGCGCGTGGCAGAAGAGGAAGGTGCTCGTCCCCAGCTTCGCGGTCGGCCGCGCGCAGCTCCTCCTGCACCTGCTCGCCGAGATGGGCCGCCAGGGCAGCTCGCCGAAGGTGCCCGTCTACCTCGACAGCCCCATGGCGATCCGCGCCACCGAGATCTACATGAAGTACCCGGGCATCATGGACCCGGAGGCCGAGCGGCTGATCCGCAGCGGCCAGGCGCGCCGCGACTACGGCCTCGTCACGCTCTGCGTCACGCCGCAGCAGAGCCGCGAGCTGAACGACAGCTGGGACCCCGCGGTGGTGATCGCGGGCGGCGGCATGTGCGAGGGCGGGCGCATCCTGCACCACCTCCGTCACAACCTCTGGCGGCGCGGCGTGCAGGTGCTCCTCACCAGCTTCATGGCCGAGGGCTCGCTCGGCCGCCGCCTGGTGGACGGAGCCAGCACGGTGCGCATCTTCCGCGAGGACATCGTGGTGCGGGCCGACGTGCGCACCGTGAACGGGCTGAGCGCGCACGCGGGGCAGGGGGCGCTCGTCCGGTGGCTGGCGCCCGCCGACCGGCCGGCCTCCGGCCGCGTGGTGCTTGTGCACGGCGAGGACCGGCAGCGCGCCGCCCTTTCCGCGCTGCTGCGGGAGCGGCACGGCTGCCAGGTCGGCGTCCCGGGGAGGTTCGAGGCCTTCGAGGCCTGACCCGCGGGGAACCTCCCGCGGGCGGGCACCGTATCCCTCCCCGCGCGGGCGGTCCCCGGGGCGGTATCCTCCGCGCCCTCGGCCGCTCGGGCCGCTCCAGAGAATCCGCAGATGAAGATGCCGTCCTCCATCGTCCCCGCCCTGCTCGCCACCCTGGTCGTCGGCGGCTGCTACGCGCCGCAGCCGACCACGCTGTACCGGTCGGGCAACTACCCGGACGGCCACTGGTACGAGCTGCCGGCCACCGAGGGACGCGTGAAGTCCCTGCCCGAGGCGCTCCAGAACGCCCTCGAGCAGCAGCGCCAGGAGGTTGCCGCCGAGCGAGCCAAGGGCGGCGCCGTCTCCGCCGCCACCGAGCAGCGCATCGCGGAGCTCGACGAGGCCTGCAACGGTGCGTACGTCGTGTCCTTCACCAGCGTGACCTCGAACCCCACGCCGGAGCTCAACGGCCAGTTCGAGTCGTGGGACGACCGCCGGCGCAACGACGCCATGGTCAACAACCAGAACTTCCGCATGATGGCCGACGAGTGGAGCCGCTTCTGGCTGATGGAGCGCCCGGGCGGCAGCGCGTACGACCTGGTCAACACCACCGGCCGCGACTGAGCCCCGGCGCCGCGGCCCTCGCCGCGCTCAGGACGCGCGGG
>JBILFU010000305.1:0-2783 GCA_044351405.1 Phycisphaerales bacterium | reverse complement strand
CCGGCGTGTCGACGACGCCGATCATGACGCGCTTCGGCGCGTCGGGGGCATTGGCGGAGGCGCCCGGCAGGCTCGGGAAGTCGACCCACAGCCGGTGGTCGAGGATCCCCTTGAGCGCACGGGCGATGCGCGTGGCGGGCACGCCCTCCGGCCAGCCGGCACCGGGGAGCTCCAGCATGTCGGCGGCGTCCACCCATTCGCCGTCGCGCGCGAGGACGATGAACGTGAAGACGGCGTTGCGCGGCGTGTCGCTGCCGCGCGCGACGGCCTCGTCGTCCGGGATCTGCATCACCTCCTCGGCGGGCGACGGCTCCTCGCCCTCCTGCGGGCCCGCGAGCGCGGGGCGCGAGGCGGCCGCGGCCAGGAGGACGGCGACGAGCGCAAGGCGGGCGATGGGCGCGGAGACGATTCGGCGGAGGAGGTCGGTCATGTTGCTGGCGGGGTGGAGGGGGAGGAAAGTACCGCGCGGGGGTTCAGCGTGCGGCAAACTCGCGATGAAGCGCGAGGAGCTCGGCGATGTCGCCCGAATCCGCGTCCCTGAGCGCCCGCAGGTACCGGCCGCGCGCGATGCTTGCCGTACCGATCGTCGCCTCCGGCCATTCGACCGCCTGCACGCCATGCCGGCGCAGCCAGACGTTTGCCAGCATCCGTGACCAGCGGCCGTTGCCGTTTGGGAAGGGATGCACGAGCACCGCACGGTGATGAATCCGCGCCGCCTGCTCGTCGAGCTGCACCCCGGCGTTCCGCCATGCGGCGACATCCCCGAGGAGCGAGTGGAGTTCCTGCTCGATCCGAAGGGGCGGCGTCCCGATGTTCGTCTCGTGACGCCGGATGCCCCCGGCCCATGCCCACACACGGCCGAACATCTCCCGGTGGAGGCGACAGAGCCACGGCAGATCGAAGGGCGCCAGCCGAGCCGACGGCCGAGCCACCAGGTACTTGACGACCGCGCGGCGGATGTTCTCTGCCTCGGCGGCATTGAGCTCGGCCGTGGTCCGGATGTCGCGCCGACGAAGTCCCGAGACGTCGGCCAGCGGGGTCTGGCCCGGAATCGGCGGGTCAAGGCCCACGCTCACTCCGCCCAGAGCCGGCGCGGAGGTCCCGCGAGCAACTCGTGATAGGTGCGCTCGACGAGGCGCTCGTACGTGGCGTCGTCGACGGCCTGCGCCTCGAGGGCACTCGTTCCCTGTACGAGACGGGCGACGCGCTCCGCCCGCGCGCGGGCCTGCCTTCGACGAAACTCCTCGACGTCGAGCGTCGGACCGCCGATCGGGGCACCGAGCGCCTCGCAGATGGCGGCGACGCTGGCGAAGGATGCGGCCGCCAGGCGACCACCGAGAATCCGCTTGACCGTGGGCTCAGGCACGCCGGCGCGCACCGCGACGTGAGCATGCGACATCCCCAGCGCCCTGCGGCGCGAGATGAGGAGGGACTGAAGGGCGACGGCTTGTACGGCCACGTGTGTATCATATATGATCTGATTTGTAGGTCAATAGATCGTTACGGAGATTTTCATGCCCACCCTCGCCCTTGTCACCTGCCGCGAGCTCCCCCGCCCGGACCACGACCTGCCGATCCTGGAGCAGGCGTTCGCCGCGCGCGGGCACCGGGCGCGCACCGTTCACTGGGAGGACGCGGCCGTCGACTGGGCGTCCTTCGACGCGGCCATCGTGCGCTCCACCTGGAACTACGTGGCGCGCTACCGCGACTTCACGGCGTGGCTCGACCGCGTGGCCGCGGCGACGCGGCTGGTGAACCCGCTGCCCGCGATCCGGTGGAACCTGCACAAGCGATACCTGCGCGAGCTGGCGGCGGCCGGCGTGCCCACGGTGCCCACGGAGCTGGTGGCGCACGGCCTGGACCCGGACTGGCATGCGCTCTTCGACCGCTTCGGCGAGCTGGTGGTGAAGCCAGCGGTGTCCGCGGGATCGTTCGCCACCGTGCGGGTGGCGCGCGGGGACCTTGCCGCGGCGCGCGCGCACCGCGACGCGCACCGCGACCGCGACCTGCTGGTGCAGCCGTTCCTCGCGTCGGTGGCGGCACGCGGGGAGTCGAACCTGGTGCACTTCGGCGGCGGGTTTTCCCACGCCATCCACAAGGGTGCGCGCTGGGCGGGCGACGACGAGCAGTCCCGCGGGCTGGTCGAGCCGACGCGTGAGGAGCTTGCGCTGGCCACGCGCGCGCTGGCGGCCGCGGAGAGGTTGGGGCACGGCACGCTGGCCTATGCCCGCGTCGACATGGCCGCGGGCGCCGACGGCGCGCCGCTCGTGATGGAGCTCGAGATCACGGAGCCGTCGCTCTTCCTGGACCGCGCCCCGGACCGTGCGCCCCTCTTCGTGGACGCCGTCGAGCGGGCGCTCGCCGGCTGAGGGGCGGCGGTCACTTCTTCGATCGGTCGCGCGCCGCCCGGAGGCGGGAGAGCGTGTCGCCCTGCTCCGCCGCCGGCGAGGCGGGCGAGCTGGCAGCCGGAGCGCTCGGCTTGGAGGCCGCGGGCCGGGCGACGGCGGGTGCGCGAACTGCGGGCACGGGCTGCGGCGAGGGCTGCGCGCCTGCCGCCACCGCACCGCCCGTGGCGCGGGCCAGCAGATCCTGCGCGTCGCGACGCCCGAAGGCGATCCGGCGCCACGCGACGTCCAGGAGCAGCAGCACCGCGGCCGCGATGGCGAGCAGGTCCCACGCCTGGCGCACCGAGCGGGCAGGCGCCAGGCCGGTGCGGTCGAAGAGGTCCGCGGAGGCAAGCTGGTCCACCTCGATGACGCGGCCGCCGGAGCGCTCGGCGATGC
>JBILFU010000304.1:0-2789 GCA_044351405.1 Phycisphaerales bacterium | reverse complement strand
ACGCCCACGCGAGCGAGCGTGGCCGCGTGCTTCTCGAAGACGGGCTTGAAGAAGGCGCGCACCGCGTGGCCGAAGATGATCGGGTCGGAGACCTTCATCATGGTGGCCTTGAGGTGGATGCTCCAGAGAATCCCCGCGGCGCGCGCGTCGGCGACGCTGCGCTCGAGGAACGCGACGAGCGACTTGCGGCTCATGAACGTGCCGTCGACGATGTCGCCCGCGTTCAGCTTGATGCCGTCCTTGAGCACGGTGACGGCGCCGTCCTTGCCGACGAACTCGATGCGGGCGGAGGTCGCCGCGGGCAGCGTGACGGACTTCTCGTTCCCGAAGAAGTCGCCCGACTGCATCGAGTCGACGTGCGCCTTCGCGTCGGCGCTCCAGGCGCCCATCTTGTGCGGGTTCGCCCTCGCGTAGTCCTTGACGGCCTTGGGCGCGCGGCGGTCGGAGTTGCCCTCGCGGATCACCGGGTTGACGGCGCTGCCCTTCACCCTGTCGTAGCGGGCCTTGGCGTCCCTCTCGGCGTCGGTCCTCGGCTCGTCGACGTAGGCGGGGAGCGCGTAGCCCTGCTTCTGGAGCTCGGCGATCGCGGCCTTGAGCTGCGGGACGCTCGCGCTGATGTTCGGGAGCTTGATGATGTTCGCCTCCGGAGTCAGGCACATCCGGCCGAGCTCGGCCAGCGCGTCGCCGATCCGCTGCTCGGGCTTCAGCACCTCCGGGAAGGCCGCGATGATCCGTCCCGACAGCGAGATGTCCCGGGTCTCCACGGCGATGCCGGCAGGCGCCGTGAACGCGCGGATGATCGGCAGCAGGGAGTAGGTGGCCAGGGCCGGGGCTTCGTCGGTGTGGGTGTAGATGATGGTCGGGGCGGTCATGGGCGGCTCCAGTGGGGGCGCGGGGCGTCGGCCAAGGGGCGGAGGGTACGGGAATCGGCGAATTTCGGGAAGTTCCTGTCGGTTCGGTGAGGGCGCGGGCGCCCGGTTCGCGTGTCTACTACCGGACACGGAGACAGCCAGCCCATGAAGACCCGCCTCACGCTCGGAACCGCCGCGCTCTGCGGCACCGCACTCCTCGTCGGCCAGATGCATGCCACCGCCGGCGGCGGCGAAAGCGGGTCCGGCAGCCTCCTCGCCGGTGCCGACGTGATCGTCGGGGCGATCCCCAACGTGAGCACCTACCAGGCCGTCACCTCCGGCGGCGTCACGACGATGGCCTACGCCTTCGGCACCACCAGCTGCAACATCGGCACGGCGCAGCTCGAGTGGTTCCAGTCGCCCGACAACCGGCACCCGTTCATCCCGATGAACATGTACCGCTGGAAGGGCGGCCGCTTCGAGCACATCGGCATGGGCTGGGGCAAGCACGGCTTCACGGCGCTGCAGCAGACGCTGTGCGGCAGCTGCCAGGCGTCGCCGACCGGGACGTACCTGGGCATCGGCTGCTCGGATCCGTACTCGGCGAGCCTGAACGGCAGCCAGTCGGGGCTGGGCACGCGCACCGAGGTGAACGCGTCGACGGGCACGTTCCCGGGCTCGTTCAACTCCGGCGCGGCCAGCGCCTCGACCACCGTGCACCGCCGCGTGCAGGTGAACGCCGTGGACCTCGACCCGGCGCAGAACGCGGGCGCGCGCTACGTCAGCGAGGGCCACTACGTCCACCAGCAGGACGCGACCGCGGGCAACGACAACAACAACGCCTCCTGGCGCGAGTTCACGGTGGGCGCGGTCGGGAGCAACGGCTCGCGGGCGCTGACGCTCACGGGATCGACGATCCAGCAGAAGGCCGCGATCGAGGCATGGAAGGCGTTCGAGCCGGCGGTGACGATCGTGCCGGTGGACGTGCCCAACGACGGGCGGTTCATCGTGGGGTTCAACGCCCGCGACAACGGCAACGGCACCTGGCGCTACGAGTACGCGGTGCAGAACTTCAACTCGCACCGCAGCGGGCGGTCGTTCAGCGTCCCGGTGCCCGCGGGCGTGACGGTGACGGGCGTCGGCTTCAAGGACATCAACTACCACTCGGGCGACGCCTACGACCCGACCGACTGGACGTCGTCCACGGCGGGCGGCGCGGTGACGTGGACGGGCGGCACGTTCGGCGTGAACCAGAACGGCAACGCGCTGCGGTTCGCCACGCTCTACAACTTCTGGTTCGACGCGGACCGCGCGCCGGGCGACGCCGTCGGCTCGATCGGGCTCTTCCGCCCGGGCGCGGCGGGCGATCCGGCCGCGGTGACGGTGGCGCTCAAGGGGCCGTCTGCGCCGCCGCCGGCAGCGCCCGGCGACTTCAACCGCGACGGCACCGTCGACGGCGGCGACCTGGGCGTGCTGCTCAACGGCTGGGGAACCGCGGGAGCGACCGACCTGGACGGCAACGGCACGACCGACGGCGGCGACCTCGGCGCACTGCTCGCCAACTGGGGCTGAGGCGACCGGCGCGCGTAGCATCGCCCGGCGCATGGATGCACCGGACCTGCGGCACCTGGACGAACCGCTGCGCGCGAGAACGGCGCTCCTGCGCGAGCTGTCAGCGCTCGCCGGGGCGTTCACGCTGCGTGGCTTCCAGCAGGCCGGGCTTGCGGTCGAGTCCAAGGCCGACGGCAGCCCGGTCACCGAGGCGGACCGCGGCTGCGAGGAACTGCTGCGGCGCAGGATCCGCGCGGCGTTTCCCGACGACGGCCTCCTCGGCGAGGAGCACGGCGAGGAGCCCGGGCGGACCCGGTGGCGCTGGGTGATCGACCCGATCGACGGCACGGTGAGCTTCGCGCGGGGCGTTCCCGCGTTCGGCACGTT
>JBILFU010000303.1:0-2795 GCA_044351405.1 Phycisphaerales bacterium | reverse complement strand
TGGGCCACGTCCGCGGCGTGCGCGGGGTCGGTGGAGACGCTCGGGATGCGGAGGAAGTCGCGGAGGCGCTCGATGGCGGCGGGCTCGTTGCGGTCCACGCGCGCAAGGACGTCGTCCAGGGTCGAAGGCATCACGGAAGCGTAGTTTGCCGCCGGCGGCGCGGACGTCAGCGCGCGGCCGCGAGCAAGGCGCCGAGCAGGGCACCGCCGGAGACCACCGCTACCGCGCAGACCACCACCAGCCAGCGCGCCGCCGCCGCCTCCGCGCGGGCGCGGACCATCGCGTCGAGCGCCGCGGGGGAGGGGCCGTCGAGCTCCCGAAGGCCTTCCATGTCGGCGTAGCTGCGCGGGGGGCGCGAGCGCAGGTCGCATCCGCAGCGCGGGCATTCGTCCAGCTGGGACGCCGGGATCGCCTCCGCCGCAAGTCCGCACTGGACGCAGCGCCGCCGGGTGTGGCGGCGCTCGAGCAGGGGAGGCGTGCGCGGAAGCTGCATCGACCTTACAGTAGCCCGGGCCGTTCCGTGCGCACGGAATGGCCGCACGGAATCCTGCCCCCAACTGCATGTTCGCCTCGAACGCTCGGTGGATCAGCGCCCTCCGCGACGCCGCGGGACCGGGAACCCTCCCGTCCCCGGACGCCATGCCGCCCGCCTTCCGCCGGGCAGCGGATCCGGACGGCATCCTCTGGCCGGTGGCCTGCGGCGACCTCTCGGGCCTCGAGGCGGCGGACCGGCTGCTGGCGGCGCGCCCCGGATCCTCGCTCGCGGACCCGGGCGCGTACATGGCGCTCGAGGTGTGGACGGAGTGCGAGCTCAGCGCGCTGCACGCGCTCGGGCGGGTCGCCAGGCTCCACCCGTCGCCCGCGCGCCGCGCCCGCCTTGGCGAACTCCTGGCGTGGCATCTCGAGCACACGCAGCCCGACAACGCGACCAACCGTCCGTGGGCCCTGCACCTCTTCGCGATGCAGGGTTCGCCGGAGTCGGTCCTGTACGCGGAGACGCTCCTCCACAACGTGGCCGCGTCCGACGCCCGGCACGAACCGCTCAGCAGGTGGATCCTCCTCGATGCCGCGCGCGAGCTCGAGTCGGCCGGGGACCGCGGCCCGGTCGGCGGGGTCGGCATCTCGTAGCATCCGCCTCGTGCGACAGCCTCCACGACCGTCCTCCGCCGAACCAGTGCCCGTTGCCCGCCTTGCGTGGATCGCGGGCGCCCTCGGTACCGCCGCGCAGCCCGGGCGCGTCGCGATCGGCTTCCTCGCGGCCGTCCTGCTCTGGATCCCCGGGCTTGCCTGGGACCGCGTCGACGGCCCGTCCATCGATCCGCCGGGGCTGCTCGCCGAGCCCTGGGACGACGTCGAGCGCGACGAGGCGCAGCGCACCCTGCGGCGGATGGCCGCGATCCACGTTCCCGAGATCGACTTCGAGGGCGCGGTCCTCCCCGCGGAGGACCTGGCGGCCGCGCTCGAGTCGCGCGCCGACGAGCTGGGCACCGACCCGCAGGCCGAGCGCGTGCGCGCGGCCGCGCGCCGTGCCGCGTCCCTCGCGCCGCTCGGCAGCTTCCGTGCCCTCGCCGTGGCCGAGGCCGAGGCCGCGAGCGCCATCGTCGACGGCGTGCTGGCGCTCGACGCGCGTCCGGCGGCGGCGGGGTTCCGCGCCGCCGTGGTCGACGTCCCGGTCGCGTGCTTCCGCCGCGATCCGGCGTTCGCTTCCGCCTTCGGCGCCTGGGCGCTGCTCGTGCTCGCCGTCGCGGCGGGCGCGATCGCGCGCATGGAGGTCGTGCAGGTCGCGGGGCGGGCGGCGCTCGGCGCGCGCGAGGCGCTGGAGTTCGCCGCGGCACGGTGGAGCTCGCTGGTGCTGTCGTGCCTCGGGCCCCTCGCCGTCGCCGGTGCGCTCGGCGCCGCGTGCTGGGCGTGGGGACTCCTCTTCCGCACCCAGGCGGGCGGATGGGCCGGCGCGCTGCTGTACGCGCTGCCGCTGGCCGTGGGCGCGGTCGCCGGCGCGGCGCTCCTGGTCGGTGCGCTCGGCGCGCCGTTCGCTGCGGCCGCGGTCGCGTGCGACGGGCTCGACGCCTCCGAGGCCTCGCAGCGCGGCGCCATCTACTTCCTGGCGCGGCCGGTCTTGTGGCTCGCCGCCGTGCTGTGCGCGCTGGCGACCGTCGCCGTCGGGCTCGTCGCGCTGCGGATCACCGGCTGGGCGCTCACCGCCTTCCCCGCCATGATGGTGGACCTGGGCGCGGCGGGCGCGGCGCCCGTGCACTCGCTCGCGGTCTCCCCGGGGCGGTGGGCGGTTCCGCTCGACCCGCGCTCGGCCCTCGTGTGGTGGTGGGTGATGCTCGTCGCCTTCCTGGTGGCGGGCGCGGCCCTGTCGCTCGTGGTCGGCGCGCTGGCGCGCGGCTACCTCGCGCTGCGCGAGTCGTGCGACGGGCAGCCGGTCGACGCATCGTGGCCCTACGAGGTCCCGATGGACGTGACCGACGCGCCGCGCGCCCCGTCGCAATGAACGTCCTCCGCGACCGCATCGCGCGCCGCGCCGCCGCGCTCGTCGCGGCCGGCCGGGAGCCCGATGTCCACCGGGCCATCCGGATTGCCGCGGAAACCATGGGTTTTTCGCGCGGCGCACCGCTTCCGTCCGACGGCGAGGTTCGCCGCCACCTCCGCGGGATGGCGCAGGAGGCGCTCGGCGACGCCGGCTACCGGGAACGCGTCGAGGACACGCTCGCGCTCGCCGCGGCCGTCATGAGCGCGCTCGAGCGCGCCTTCGGCGGACGCACGCTCCTCTGCGGCCGAGGGGCGCGCGG
>JBILFU010000041.1:0-10429 GCA_044351405.1 Phycisphaerales bacterium | reverse complement strand
GCGCCCGAGGTCGTGATGCGCCCCGCGGCCAGCGGGCGGTCCGGGCTGAAGAGGCGGTCGCGCCGGACGTCGAGCAGGTCGTTCAGGCTGGCCGCGAAGGCGAACAGCCCGATGGCCGTGACGGCGGTCGCGGCGAGGGCCTTCCACGGCGACATGTGATAGACGGGAAGGTGGACGTAGCGCGGGTCGGCGCGCGTGATGAGCGTGACCAGCCACAGCTCGCACACGGCCCCGAAGGCGAGCGAGAGCCTCGTCAGCTGGAACGCGTCGAGGATGCGCTCAGCGAACGCGCGCACGGCGGGATCGTATCGGCTCCTGCTAGGATTCCCCGTTCCCGTGAGGTCGACGCCACACATTCCCGCCGACGCGCGCGGCATGCGCATGGCGATCGTCGCCAGCGCCTACCACGCCGAGGTCACCGTGCCGATGGAGCAGGGCGCGCGCGCCGAGTTCGCCGCGCTGGGCGGCGACCCGGCGGCGGTGCGCTCCGTGCCCGCGCCCGGGGCGTTCGAGATCCCGCTCCTCGTCGATGCGCTGCTTTCCCGCGCGGACGTGGACGGCGCGGTCGCCGTCGGCTGCGTGGTGCGGGGCGAGACCGTCCACGACCGCCACCTCGGCCTGGCGGTGACGCAGGAACTGCTGCGCATCTCCGTGGCCCGCGGCAAGCCCGTCGGCCTGGCGGTGCTGACCGTGGAGGACATGGACCAGGCGCGCGCGCGCGCCGGCGGCGCGGTCGGGAACAAGGGCTCCGAGGCGATGCGCGCCGCGGTCGCGGCCGCGTGCGCCCGCAGGGAGGCATCGCGGTGACTCCCGCATCCGTCACGCTCGCGGTGCGCCGCTGCGCGCTGCAGTCGCTCTACCAGCTGGACGCCGCGGCGGACGGCGGCGGGCCGCTGGTGGGCACCTTCCACGACGATGCCGACGGCGCCGCCGCGCCCGACGCCGTCGAGCGCGGCATCGAGCTCGCGCGCCTGGCCTGGGAACACCGGCACGACGCGGACCGCGAGCTGGGCGCGCTGGCGCGCGACTGGCCGCCGCACCGGCAGCCGCTCGTCGACAGGAACGTCCTGCGGCTCGGCTGGTACGAGCTGCGCCGGACCGCCGAGCCGCCGCGCAAGGTGGTGAGCGACGCGGTGGAGCTCGCCAAGGAGTTCGGCACCGCGGAGAGCGGCAAGTTCGTCAACGGCGTCCTCGACCGCGTGATGAATCCCGCTGCCGCGGCGGCACCGGAGGGCGGCTGAGGTGCTCTTCCGGCGGGCGGTGGAGGCCATCCGCAAGGGGCTGCAGCGGACCGCGGAGGCGCTTGGCGCGGGCTTCCGCAGCGTCCTGCACGGGCGCACGCTCAGCGAGGAGCTGATCGACCAGGTCGAGCGGACGCTGGTGTCCGCGGACGTCGGCGTGAGGGCCGCGCGCGAGCTCGCGGGCGGGCTGCGCGCCGAGTTCCGCTCGGGCCGCGTGCCGCGCGGCGAGGACGCCATCGAGTACCTGAAGGCCGGCATGAAGGCGCGCCTGGGCACCGGCGGCGGCGCGATCGCCACGGCCCCGTCGAGGCCCACGGTGGTGCTGGTGGTCGGCGTGAACGGCGCCGGCAAGACGACGAGCGTCGCCAAGATCGCCAAGAGCCTCCGCGACGAGGGCCGCACCGTGCTGCTCGCGGCCGCGGACACGTTCCGCGCCGGCGCGGTGGCGCAGCTGGAGGAGTGGTCGCGTCGGCTCGGCGTCGACATCGTGAAGGGCGCGCAGGGCGCCGATCCCGCGGCGGTGGCCTTCGACGCCGCGGACGCGGCGCTGGCGCGCGGCGTTGACGTGCTGCTCGTCGACACGGCGGGACGCCTGCACACGCAGGACAACCTGATGCGGCAGCTCGCCAAGATCCGCTCGGTGATCGCGCGCAAGATCCCGGGCGCGCCGCACGAGACGCTGCTGGTGCTCGACGCCACCAGCGGCCAGACCGCGGTGGCGCAGGCCGCCGCCTTCAAGGCCGCCTGCGACGTGACGGGCATCTTCCTCGCCAAGCTCGACGGGACCGCCAAGGGCGGGATCGTGGTCGCCATCCGGGACGCGATCGACGTCCCCGTGAAGCTGGTGGGGGTGGGGGAGACGCCCGAGGACGTGCAGCCCTTCGATCCGGACCAGTTCGTCGAGGCGATGTTCGCCGCCTGAGGCCGGCGGCCTAGAATCGCCACCGATGCGCGGCCGGGCATTCACCCTCGTCGAACTCCTCGTCACGGTCGCCGTGATCGGGATCCTGCTCGGGATCGCCGTGCCGTCGGTGGGCGCCATCCGGCGCGAGGCCCGCAACGCCGGATGCCTCTCGCACCTGCGCCAGGACTTCGTGGCGATCGACGCGTACCGGCAGCAGAACGCCGGCAGGCTCCCGATCTGCGAGTTCCTCCCGGTGGTCACCGACGCGGGGATCGACGGCGGCCTCCCGCGCTACCTCGCCGGCTACATGCCGGAGGACTCGCCGAGCTGGCTTTGCCCCGCGGACCTCGACGAGGAGTCGCTCGCCACCGGCACCAGCTACCTGTACCTCCCGGGGCTGCTGCGGTTCGCGCCGGCCGTGCAGGCGCAGGTGGTCGGCATCCTGATGTCGGGCGGCCCGGGCTCGACCCCAGCGGAGCTCGAGGCGCGCCGCCGCGACGCGGAGTCGACCGCCATGACCGGCTTCTTCGAGCGCGAGGGCAACCGCTACGCGCTGCTCGCCGACAGCCAGGACAGGCACCCGCGCTCGGGGAGCCTGCGCAACGGCGTGTACGTCGACGGCAGCGCGCGCGTGTCCTTCCGCCCGCGCGAGGATCCGCAGGTGCTCGAGGAAGCGGGCATCGGCCCGGGCGGCGGCGCGGGAGGCGCGCCGTGAGCGCGGGCGCGCTGCCCTCCGTGGAACGCGACCGCCGGCCGTTCGTGGCCGCGGCGGCCGCGCTGGCGGTGGCCGCGGCAATCGCCGCGTGGTGGTGGGGCGCCCAGCGCTGGAGGCCTCCGCCGTCGATCTTCGACACGCCGGTCGACGGCGTGGTCGGCTACTTCGCGACCCCCGACTTCAACCGGCTCTCGGTGGACGAGCGCGTCGCCTACCTCCGCGACTTCGTGGCCAGGTTCCGGGGCATGAGCCAGCAGGAGAGCGTGGTGGCCGCCGCGTTCCTCGCGGGCGTCACGGGCCCGGTGCGCGAGCAGCTGGAGCGCAACGTGCGCGTGCTCGCCAAGGACATCCTGGCCGAGGGCGCGGCCCGGTTCGTCAACCTGCCGGAGTCCGAGCGCGCGGCGTTCATCGACCAGTGGGTGTGCCGCTGGTTCCGGTTCGCCGAGTCCACGCTGACCGGCACCGAGTCCGCGCGCTCCGACGAGCAGATCCTCGCGGATGCGCGCGAGGAGGCCGGGCGCGGCGAGCGCCGGCAGCGCGAGCGCATGGCGGGCAAGGACCTCTCGACCCGCGGCGCGGACCGGTTCATGTCCTTCTGGGGTTCCGAGGTCGAGAAGTCCTCCACGCCGCGCGAGCAGGCGCAGATCTCCCGCTTCATGGACGCGGTGCGCAGCCGCATGCTGACCGGGCAGTGACCGGCGGCACGCCGAGCGCGGGCGGGGAGCCGCTCCCGGTGCTGCGGGCCGCGGACCGGATCGTCGAGTGCATGCGCGGCGGCGCGATGGTGCTCTCCGCCGCGACCGGCAGCGGCAAGACCACGCAGGTGCCGCAGGTGCTGCTGCGGTCGGGGATCGTCGACGGCGAGATCGTCGTGCTCGAGCCGCGCCGCCTGGCCGCGCGCATGACCGCCCGGCGCGTCGCCGAGGAGATCGGCTGCGCGCCCGGCGAGGAGGTCGGGTTCCAGACGCGCTTCGAGCGGGTGGTCGGCCCGCGCACGCGCATCCGCTTCGTCACCGAGGGCGTGTTCCTCCGCCAGGCGCAGCGCGATCCGTCGCTGCGCGGGGTCGGCTGCGTCCTGCTCGACGAGTTCCACGAGCGCAGCGTCTTCGCGGACCTCGCGCTCGGCGTGGTGCGCGCGGCCCGGGAGCGCCGCCCCGGGCTCCTGGTGGCCGCGATGAGCGCCACCATGGACACGGCCCGGGCCGCCGAGTACCTGGGCGCGCCGGTCGTCGCGGCGGAGGGACGCGCCTTCCCGGTCGACGTGCGCCACGAGCCGGCGGACGAGGCGCCGGCGTGGGACCGCGCGGCCCGCGCCGTGCGCGCGCTCGTCGACGAGGGCCATGCCGGCGACGCGCTCGTCTTCATGCCGGGCGCCTACGAGATCGACCGCACCGTGGACGCGGTGCGCGCCGCGCTCCGCGGCGCCGCCGGCGCGGATGCGTTCGACGTGGTTCCGCTGCACGGGTCGATGCCGCCCGACCAGCAGGACCGCGCGGTGGCGCCCCCCGTCCGTGGCCGGCGGAAGGTGATCGTCGCCACCAACGTGGCGGAGACCTCGATCACCATCCCGGGCGTGCGCATGGTGGTGGACGCCGGGCTCGCGCGCGTGTTCCGCGTGGACCCGCGCCGCGGCCTCAACGTGCTGCGCGCCGAGCCGATCAGCCGCGCCAGCGCGGACCAGCGCGCGGGCCGCGCGGGCCGCACCGCGCCCGGGGTCTGCGTGCGCCTCTGGAGCGAGCGCGACCACGCGCTCCGCCCCGCCGCCGAGACGCCCGAGGTGCGCCGGGTGGACCTGGCGGAGTCGATGCTCATGGTGCTCTCCATGGGATTCGGTCCCTTCGAGGCGTTCCCGTGGCTGGACCCGCCGGAAGGCGACGCGGTGGCGCGGGCGCGGGACACGCTGCGCGCCATCGGGGCCACGGACGGCGACGGCCGCATCACGCCGCTCGGCCGCCGCATCGCGCGGATCCCCGCGCACCCGAGGCTCGCGCGCGTCCTGGTGGAGGCGGCGTCGCTCGGCGTGGCGGAGCGCGCGGCCCGCTGGTGCGCCGTGGCGGGCGACCGCGACGTGGTGCAGTCGGGCGGCCCGGCGCAGCTCGTGCGCCTGACGCCCGACGGCGAGCCGCCGAGCGACGTCGGCGCGCGCGAGGAGCTGCTGCGCCGCGTCGAGGCGAGCGGCTTCCGCTCCGCGCGGCACGAGGGCGTCGAGGCGTCGCTCTCCGCCTGCCGCGAGGCGGCGGCGACGGCACGCGAGCTGGCCCGCGCCGCGGAGCAAGGCGCCGCGGCCGGCGGCGCGGAGGAGCCTGACGCGGCCGCGCCGGGGTTCGAGGGGGACTCCTTCGCTCGCGTCTCCCGCGCCATGCTCGCGGGCTTCGGCGACCACGTCGGCTGGCGGATGGACGCGCACCGGCCGCACTGCGCGATCCCCGGTCGGCGCAAGGTGAGCATCGACGCGTCGAGCGTCCAGCGCGGCGCGGGATTCGTGCTCGCGCTCGAGGTGCGCGAGGGCGGCCGCGGCGACCGGGTGCACCAGTCGATCGGCATGGTCACGCCGCTCGAGGAGGCGTGGGTGCGGCATGCCATGCCCGGGAGGTTCGAGGCACGCACCGAGGTGCGCTTCGACGAGACGCTCGGCGCGCCGGCCGAGTTCGAGGAGCTGGTCTTCGACGGGATCGTGGTGGGCCAGGTGGTGCGTCCGCTGCGCGGGCGGGAGGCCAGGGCCGCGGCGCACGAGGAGCTCGCGGCGCGCGTCGCCTCGGGCGAGCTGCGGCCCGCGTCCTGGGACGAGCAGGTCGAGCAGTGGATCGCGCGCGTCCGCTGCGTGGCCGCGTGGTTTCCCGAGCGCGGCCTGATCCGCTACGACGCCGAGGACCTCGGGGTCCTCGCCGCCGAGATCGCCCAGGGCTGCGCGCGGGCGTCGGACCTGGACGGCCGCCCGGTGCTCGACATCCTCCGGAACGCGCTCGCGTGGGAGGAGCAGCAGTTCGTGGAGCGCATGGCCCCGTCGTCCCTCGCGCTGGCGCGCGGCTGGCGCATGAAGCTCGAGTACGCCGAGGGCAAGCCCCCGCGCGGCCGCGCGAAGATCCAGGACTTCTACGACTTCCCCGGCCATCCCGCCGTGGCGGGAGGCCGCGTCAAGGTGGTGCTCGAGCTGCTGGGTCCGAACTTCCGGCCGGTGCAGGTCACCGAGGACCTGCCCGGATTCTGGGAGCGGCTCTACCCCGAGGTGAGGAAGGATCTCAAGAGGAGGTATCCGCGCCACGAGTGGCGATGACGCAAGTCCGTTCGCAGCAGGGCTTTGCGCCGCGTGTTTCGCGTTTTTCAACGGGTTTCAGTAGAATGCCCGGGTCATGGCGAAGGCGACCCCCTCCGGTGCGACCCGCACCGCGTCGAAGACCCCGTCCCGCACCAATCCGGCCAAGGGAACCAAGGCGAAGGCCGCTGCCAAGCCCGTCCCCGCTCCGAGGCCGGCGGCCGCCCAGAAGCCGACCGCCCAGAAGCCGGCGGCCCGGATGGCCGTGAAGCCCGCGCCCAAGGCGGCCCTCCAGTCCCGGGTGCAGCCCTCCCGGCAGGCTCCCGCCACGGTCGAGCCGAAGCCGGCGGCCGCGCCCGAGTGCCCCAAGTCCTCGGAGATCACCACGGTGGCGGCCGCGGTGCGCTTCCTCATGGCCCGGCCGGACTTCGAGCGAACCCGCAACGTCAAGTACGGCGAGCAGAACTTCAAGCTCGACCGCATGCGCAGGCTGCTCGACCTCCTCGGCAACCCGCACGAGAAGATCAAGACCGTCCATGTCGCGGGCACCAACGGCAAGGGCAGCACCGTAGCGATGGTCTCGTCCATGCTGCGCGCGGCCGGGTACGCCGTCGGCGTCTACACCAGCCCGCACCTCATCGACATCCGCGAGCGCGTGCAGATCGACGGCAAGGACATCGGTAAGAGCGACTTCATCGAGAACGTCCGCGCCGTGGCGAAGGCCGCGGAGAGGATGGGCGAGCAGCCGACCTTCTTCGAGGCTATGACCGCGGTCGGCTTCCGGCACTTCGCCGAGCAGGCGGTCGACATCGCGGTGATCGAGGTGGGCCTCGGCGGCCGGCTCGACTCCACGAACGTGATCCGCCCGCTCGTGAGCGTGGTGACCTCGATCGACCTCGACCACATGAGGCAGCTGGGGTCGACGAAGGCGCAGATCGCGCGCGAGAAGGCCGGCATCTTCAAGAAGGGCGTGCCCGCGCTCTTCTTCGAGCAGGATGCGGAGGTCGACGCCGTGATGCGCGAGGCGGCGCAGCAGGCCGGTGCCGAGCTGCGGATCGTCAACAAGGACATCGAGTTCTCCAGCCGCTTCTGCGTCACGCCGGACCTCGGGCCGCACACGCGCGTCTGCCTGTACACCAAGACGAGCCGGCTGGAGCACGTGCCCGTGCCGCTGCCCGGGGAGCACCAGGCGGTCAACTGCGGCCTGGCGCTCGCCGCGGTGGACGTGCTGAAGTCGTTCGGCTTCGAGCTCCCGGAGGACAAGCTGACCGCCGGCCTGGCGGCCACGAAGGTCCCGGGCCGCATGGAGGTGGTCTCGCACCGCCCGCGCATCCTCTGCGACGGCGCCCACAACCCCGCCGCCATGAACGCCCTGATGCGCTGCGTGGGCGCGCACGTTCCCTACGACAGCATGGTCTGCGTCTTCGGATGCTGCTCGGACAAGGACATCGGCGAGATGATCGACAAGGTCAACCTGGGCGCGGACAAGGTCATCTTCACGCGCTCCGCGAGCACGCCGCGCGCGGCGAGCCCCGAGGACCTGCAGAAGCTCTTCCAGGAGCGCTCCGGCAAGATGAGCCAGATCGCGCGCTCGGTGCCGGAGGCCATCGAGATGGCGATCCGCGCGGTGAGCCGCGAGGACCTCATCTGCGTGACCGGCAGCTTCTACGTGGTCGGCGAGGCGCTCAAGCACCTGTCCGAGCGGCGCTGAGCTCCGACCGTCCGACGTCGGCCGACCGTGGCCCCGCCCCCGCGGCTGTCCTCACGCCCGGCGGCGCCTGCCGCGGGCGGCCGCGCCCGCCAGGGCCATGGCCGTGGCAGCGGCCGGTCCCGGGACGGGCGACATGTAGTACTCGATCTCGATCAGCGCGCCGGAGGCCTGCAGCGTGACCGCCGACATGTCGACCGTGAGGTTGGATCCCTGCCACGACAGGCGCTGCTGCCCCATGCCGTCGACGAGCAGCGAGCGCCCGAACACGGCGGAGTCGATCACGATTCCCGGCGCGAGGTCGATGCGGAAGAGCGTGCCGGCGGCGAAGGAGTACGCCGCCGGCGGGCCGTCCTCGCCGAACGCGGCGTAGGTGAGCTTCATGCCCTTCTCGCTGAAGTCGATGTCGATCGTCGTCCGCACGCCGGCCGCGTCCTGCGCCCAGCGGTACTCGGTGTCGTGCTCGGAAATGGTGAACGTCTTCTCGTCGACCGTTCCGCCTCCGCCGGTCCAGAGGAGCGAGGCCTCGAGGCCGACCAGCCCGGCGTGGGCGGGGACGCAGAGGGCGGCTGCGGAAAGGGCGAAGACGGCGGCGGGAATGCCGCGGCGCAGGCAGTGGCGGGAACTCATGTCCACTCCTTCGGGATGTGCTCGGTGGCAGGGAGCAAGTGCCCCGGGAAACGAATTCCGGGGCGCGGGGTTCACCCAAGGAGGCGCGCGGCGGCGCGGCGGAGGCTCACGCCAAACGCGCCGACGGGCCGGAATCCCGCCTGCAACGTCAGAGAACCACGTTCACCATGCGTCCGGGAACGACGATCACCTTCTTCGGCGGCTTGCCGCCGAGGTGCGGCGCCACCTGCGGGTGCCCGAGGGCGATCGCCTCGATCTCGGCGGGCGCGGCCTTCGCCGGCACCATGATGCGCGCGCGGACCTTGCCCTGGACCTGGACCGGGATCTCCACCTCGCTGTCGGCGAGCATGGCCGGGTCGAACGCGGGCCACGCGGCGTCCGCCAGCCCGCCGGAGGCGCCGAGGCGCGCGGCCATCTCGTCGGCGACGTGCGGCGCGAAGGGCCACAGGATCGCCGCGAAGCGCAGCAGCTGGTCGCGGGTCATGCCGCCCTTCGTGGGGTCCGAGAGGTCGGTCGGCCGCGTGGCCGCGTTCACGAGCTCGATCATCGCGGCGATCGCCGTATTGAAGCTGAGGCGCTCGATGTCCTCGCCGACCTTGGCGATGGTGCGGTGCAGCAGCTTCTCGACCCTCGGGTCGGCCTCCGCGGCGAGCAGCGTCTCGCCGGTGCGCTCGTCCACGGCGAGCCGCCACGCGCGCTGCAGGAAGCGGAAGACGCCGACGATGTCGCGCGTGTTCCACGGCTTCGAGGCCTCGAGCGGCCCCATGTACATCTCGTAGAGGCGGAAGGTGTCCGCGCCGTACTCGGCGATCACGTCGTCCGGGTTGACGACGTTCCGCAGGCTCTTCGACATCTTGGCGACGATCTGCGAGACCCGCTCGCCCGTCCTGGTCTCGACGAAGTTCCCCTCGCCGCGCTCCTCCACCTCGTCGATCGGCACCAGGCTTCGGTCGGGGCGCTGGTAGGCGTAGCTCGTGATCATCCCCTGGTGGAACAGCTTGCCCATCGGCTCGGCCGTTCCGACGAAGCCGAGGTCGAAGAGCATCTTGTGCCAGAACCGCGCGTACAGCAGGTGCAGCACCGCGTGCTCGCTGCCGCCGACGTAGAGGTCGACGCCGTTCCTTCCCATCCAGTAGCGCTCGGCGGCCGGGTCGACGAACGCCTTCGCGTCGTGCGGCGAGCAGTAGCGCAGGTAGTACCAGCAGCTTCCCGCCCAGCCCGGCATGGTGTTGGTCTCGCGCGTCACCGGCGTCGCGGGCGGCAGCAGCGCCGGGTCGACGCCCGCCTCGCCGGCGGTCGTGCGCACCCAGCCGGCGGCCTTCGCGAGCGGCGGCTGCGGGACGTCGCTCTCGACGGGGCTGTAGTCGGCGAGCGGCGGAAGGCGTACCGGCAGCGCGGCCGTGCCGACCGGATAGTGGTTGCCCTCGGCGTCGAACACCACCGGGAACGGCTCGCCCCAGTAGCGCTGGCGGCTGAAGAGCCAGTCGCGAAGCCGGTAGTTGACGCGCAGCGCGCCGATGCCACGCGCCTCGAGCCAGGCGATCACCGCGCGCTTGGCGTCGGCCGTCTGGAGCCCGTCGATCGCGAGCCCGGTGGCCGCGTTCGAGCTGTGGACCGCGCGGCCCTCGCCGGCCGTCGCGGCCTCGCCGGTCCACGGCATGCCGGGAACGTCGACCACCTGCACGACCGGCAGCGCGAACTCCCGCGCGAACTCGAAGTCGCGCTCGTCGTGCGCGGGCACGGCCATGATGGCGCCGGTGCCGTAGCCCATCAGCACGTAGTCGGCGGTCCACACCGGGATGCGCGCGCCCGTCGCCGGGTTGACGGCGTGCAGCCCGGTGGCGACGCCGGTCTTCTTCTTCGACTCCTGGCGGTCGACGTCGGAGCGGTTCCTCGCCCACGCCGCGTACTCGGCGAGGGCCGCGCTGCCGCCGCGCGCGATCGCGCGCTGCACGAGCGGGTGCTCGGGCGCGACCAC
>JBILFU010000040.1:0-10430 GCA_044351405.1 Phycisphaerales bacterium | reverse complement strand
CGGGCTCCTGCTCGGGCAGTGGGGCGCCGCAGGGTCGGTGGCGGACCTCGACCTCGACGGGACCGTCGGCGGCGGCGACCTGGGGATGCTCCTCGGCGGCTGGGGCTGACGGGTGCGCGTCCGCCGCGCCGCGCTCAGCCGGCCGACTTCAGCGCCTCGTGGCGCAATTGCCCGCAGGCGGCCTTGATGTCGCGGCCTCGGCTCGCGCGGATGTGGGTGTTCACGCCGGCGTCGCGCAGGATTCCCTGGAAGGCGAGCACGTCGCGGTCGTCCGGGCGCGCGAAGGGCAGGCCGTCGACCTCGTTGTAGCGGATCAGGTTGACGTTCGCGCGGATCGTGCGCGCGACGTTCGCGAGCTCCTCCGCGTGCTCGCGCCGGTCGTTGAAGCCGCCGAGCAGGATGTACTCGAGCGTCACCTCGCGGCCGGTCTTGCGGAACCACTCGTGGCAGGCCTCGAGGAGCTCGGGCACGGTCGAGTACTCGGCCCACGGGATGATCTTCCGCCGCAGCTCGTCGTTGGGTGCATGCAGGCTGAGGGCGAGCGTCACCGGCAGCTCGAACGCGCAGAGCTTCCGGATCGCCGCCGGCAGCCCGACGGTGCTGACGGTGATCTTGCGCGCGCTGATCCCCAGGCCCCACGGCGCGTTCATGGCGCGGATCGCGTCCATGACCGCGCCGGCGTTCGCGAGCGGCTCGCCCATCCCCATGAAGACGACGTTCGTGACGCGGCCGACGCCCTCGAGGCGCGAGAGCCGCCACACCTGCTCGACGATGCGGCCCGCGGTCAGGTTGCCCTCCACGCCCTCGAGGCCCGAGGCGCAGAAGCGGCAGCCCACCGGGCAGCCCATCTGGCTCGAGACGCAGGCGGTGCGGCGCTCCTCGCTCGGGATCATCACGCACTCGGTCTCGCGTCCGGTGGCGACGCCGAGCACCGGGAGCGACGCGGCCGCCGCGCCGGGGGCGGGCCAGCCGAGGAGGAGCTTCCGCGTGCCGTCGGTCGCCTCGAGGCTCCGCAGCTCGGTGCCCTGCAGGAACTCCATCTCGTGGGCGAGCAGGTCCCGGTGCGCCTTCGCCAGGTTCGTCATCCGGTCGACGTCGGCCACGCCCTTGCCGTACACCCAGTCCGCGAGCTGCCTGGCCGCGAACCGCGGCATGCCGCGCGCGCCGCACCAGGACTCGAGCCCGGCGAGGTCGAGCTCGAAGAACGCCGTGCGCTGCGCGGCGGTCACGCGGTCGCGCCCACCGTCAGGTCGACGGTCCGGTGCGCGATGCCGTGGCGGTCGAGCCACGCGCCCATCGCCTGGTCCGCGTCCTTGCGCAGGACGCGCCGGCCGGTGGGGTCGATGCCGCGCCTGCGCATCTGCTCCTTGAGCGACCCCGGCAGGCCGAACTCGACCTGCTCGTGGTAGACGTCGTGCTGCTCGACCTCGCCGCCGAAGCGCTCGACCAGGTCGACGATCAGCACCTGCACCAGGTCCTCCGGCGCGCTGGCGCCCGCGGTGACGAGCACCGTGCCGACGCCCTCGAACCACTCGGGCTTCAGCTCGCTGCGGTCGTCGATGAGGCGCGCGGGCGTTCCCATGTGCTCGCTGATCTCCGTGAGGCGCACGGAGTTCGAGCTGTTGCGGCTGCCGACGACGAGCACCAGGTCGGCCTTCGGCGCGAGCGCGCGCACCGCGCGCTGGCGGTTCGTGGTCGCGTAGCAGATGTCCTCGCTCGGCGGCTCCTTCAGCCCGGGGAAGGCCTTCTTGAGCGCGGCGATGATGACGTTCGCGTCGTCGGTCGAGAGCGTGGTCTGCGTCAGGTAGACGAGCTTGTTGGGGTCGGTGATGACGAGGTCCGGGATGTCCTCCGGGCTCTCGACGACCTGCGTGCAGTGGGGCGCCTCGCCGCGCGTGCCGATGATCTCCTGGTGGTCCGCGTGGCCGACGAGGAGGATCTGGTAGCCGGCCTTGGCGTAGCGGATCGCCTCGTTGTGCACCTTGGTGACGAGCGGGCAGGTGGCGTCGATGGCGGTCAGGTTGCGCGCCTGGGCCTCCGCGCGCAGCGCCGGGCTCACGCCGTGGGCGCTGAAGACGACGATCGAGCCGTCCGGCACCTCGGACAGGTCCTCGATGAACCGGACGCCCCGGTCGCGGAAGCGGTTCACCACGTGCATGTTGTGCACGATCTCGTGGTAGACGTGGATGGTCTCGCCGGGGCAGATGTCGAGCAGCTGGTCGACCACGTCGATCGCCATGTAGACGCCGGCGCAGAAGCCGCGGGGGTTGGCGAGGATGATCTTCATCAGGCGGGGAAGTGTAGCCGCGCCGTGCGGCCGCACCGCGCGCACGGGAAGGGCTCGCGCCGCTAGAGTCCCGCCCGTGGAACGCGTGGTCGACGAGCTGCGGCGCTTCGGGCCCGACCGGGTCGGGCCGGGATCCGCGCCCGCGATGGACGAGCGCGGGGCGCGCGCATGGTGCGCCGCGCTCGCTCGCGGCCACTACGAGAACTTCAGCGTGCTCAGCTCGCTGGTCCCGGAGCGCCTCCGCGACGACTTCGCCGCGGTCTACGCATTCTGCCGGTGGTCGGACGACCTCGGCGACGAGGCGGGCCAGGCGGGCGAGGAGCGGCTGCGCCTCCTCGCCTGGTGGCGGGGCGAGCTCGAGGCGTGCTTCGCCGGCGAGGCGCGCCACCCGGTGTTCGTCGCGCTGCGGCCGACGGTCGCGGCGCACGGGCTGCCGATCGGTCCCTTCGACGACCTGGTCCGCGCCTTCGAGGACGACCAGCGCATCGCGCGGTATCCGACGTGGGACGGGCTCGTCGGCTACTGCCGGCGCAGCGCGGACCCGGTCGGGCGCATCGTGCTCGGCCTCTTCGGCGCGCGCACCGCGGCGAACGAGGCGCTGAGCGACCGGATCTGCACCGCGCTCCAGGTGGTGAACCACCTGCAGGACGTGCGCCGCGACCTGCTCGAGCGCGACCGCATCTACCTGCCCGCCGAGTTCACGGCCGGGATCGCCGACTTCGAGGCCCGCCTGCGCCGGTCGGCGGAGCTCGGCCATGCGTGCGACCGCGAGTTCCTCGCCGAGTACCGCGCCGCCGTGCGGCCGATCGCCGACCTGTGCCACGGGCTGTTCGCCGAGGGCCGTCCGCTCCTCGACGCGCTGCCGGCGGACGCGCGGCCGGTGGTGCGGCTCTTCGTCGAGGGAGGCGAGAGCGTGCTCGAGCGGATCGAGGCGTGGAACCTCGAGACCTGCCTGCACCGGCCCACGCTCTCGAAGGGTCGCAAGGCCTTCCTGGTGGCACGGGCGTGGCTCTCGGCGCATGCCGCGCGCGGCCGGTCCGCGCGCGGCCGGGCGGTGGCCGGGGCGGGGGCGCCATGAGCGCGCGCCCGGGCGTCCCGCCGGAGCTCCTCGGCGCCGTGGCCGAGTGCGAGCGCATCGTGCGCGAGCGCGCGCGGAACTTCTGGTACGGCCTCCGCCTGACGCCCGAGCCGAAGCGCAGCGCGATGTACGTGATCTACGCCTGGATGCGCGCCGCCGACGACCTCGCGGATGCAGACGGCTTCGCGGCCGAGGAGCGCGTCCGCCGCATCGCCGCGTTCCGCGCCGCCACCGACGCCGCGCTCGCCGGCCGGCCCGTGGACGGGTCCGCCACCTGGCGCGGCCTCGCGTGGGTCGCCCGGGCGCATGAGCTCGCGCCGCGCGACTTCCACGACATGCTCGACGGCCAGCTCGCCGACGTCGGGCCCGCCGCCTACGAGACCTGGGACGACCTTCGCGGCTTCTGCTACCGCGTGGCGAGCACCGTGGGCCTCGTCTGCATCCGCGTCTGGGGCTACGACGACCCCGGCGCGCAGGCGCTCGCGGTCGACCGCGGCATCGCGTTCCAGCTGACGAACATCCTGCGGGACTTCCGCGAGGACCACGGGCTCGGGCGCACGTACCTGCCGGCGCAGGACTTCCGGCGCTTCGAGCTGACGCCGGCCCGGCTCCTCGCTTGGCAGGAGCCGGGCCAGTGCGCGGAGTTCGTGCGCGCGCAGTGCGACCGCGCCGAGCAGCTCTACGCGCGGAGCGAGCCGCTCGACCGGATGATCGCGCCCGACTGCCTGCCGACGCTCTGGGCGATGACCGGGATCTACCGCGGCCTCCTCGGCCGCATCCGCGCGAACCCGCGGGCCGTGGTCGGCGAGCGCCGCGTTCGTCTCCCGGCCTGGCGCAAGGCGTGGATCGCCTTCCGCGCGCAGCGCATGGCGAAGGCGGGGAGCCGGTGAGCGTGCCGCGCACGGCGGTCGTCGTCGGCGGCGGCATCGCCGGCCTCTCCGCCGCGCTGCGGCTCGCGGAGGCGGGCGTGCGCGTCACCGTCCTCGAGACGCGCCGCAAGCTCGGCGGCCGCGCCACCAGCTTCACCGACCCGCGCACCGGCGAGGTGCTCGACAACTGCCAGCACGTCCTGATGGGCTGCTGCACGAACCTCCTGGACTTCTACGACCGCCTCGGCGTGTCGGGCGCCATCGAGTGGCACGAGCGCGTCTTCTGGGCGAACCCGCCGCACGCCCCGGACGTCATGCGCCCCGGGCGCCTGCCGGCCCCCGCGCACTTCACCGCGAGCTTCGCGTCCATGCGCATGCTGTCCCTCGCCGAGAAGCGCGCGGTGGCGCGCGCCATGTGGCGGATGCTGCGGATGGGCGCGAGCGGGCGCGCGCGCTGGGAGGGCCGGACGTTCGCGGAGTTCCTGGGGGAATGCGGCCAGCCGGCGTCGGTCGTCGAGCGCTTCTGGAGCCCCGTGGTGGTGAGCGCCTGCAACCTCGACGTGGGCGAGGCGAGCGCCGCCGCCGCGATGCAGGTCTTCCAGGAGGGCTTCCTGGCGAACCGGCTCGCGCCGCTGATGGGCCTCTCCACCGTCCCGCTCGTTCGGCTCTACGACCCCGCGGAGCAGGCCCTGCGCGCGGCCGGCGGCGAGGTCCGTCTCGGCGTGAGCGCCGTCGCCATCGCCTACGACGGCAGGCGGGTGACCGGCGTGGTCACGGACGAGGGGGCGTTCGACGCGGACGCCGTCGTGAGCGCCGTGCCCGCGGACCGCCTGGCGAAGCTCGTCTCCGGCACGCTCGTCGCCGCGGACCCGCGCCTGTCCCGGCTCGGCGAGGTCGGCCACGGCCCGATCCTGGGCGTGCACCTCCGTTTCCCGCGACGGGTGCTGGACCTGCCGCACCTGGTGCTTCCGGGGCGCGGCACGCAGTGGCTCTTCTCCAAGGGCACCGATCCCGACGGCTCGCAGCAGGTGCACGCCGTGGTGAGCGGCGCGCATGCGTGGATGGACCTGACCGAGGAGGAGATCGCGAGGCGCGTCCTCGCGGACATCCGCTGGGCGCTCCCGGCGGCGGCCGGCGTGGAGCCGGTCTCGGTGCGGAGCGTCAAGGAGCGGCGCGCGACCTTCGCGGTGGTGCCGGGCCTCGAGCGCATCCGCCCGACCGCCGGCGCGGAGGGCACCGCGCGCGACGGAGGCGTGCGCAACCTGTTCCTGGCAGGCGACTGGACGCGCACCGGCTGGCCGGCCACCATGGAGGGCGCGGTGCGATCGGGCTACCTGGCCGCGGGAGCGGCGCTCGGGAGGCGGCTCCTCGTGCCCGACCTGCGGCCCGCGCCCCTCGCCAGGCTGCTCGGGGTCGCGCGGTGAGCCTGCCGCCGGATGCGCTCGCATCCGCCGACCCGGGGGAGCGCAGCCGGGGCCTCCTCGCGAGGTGCGCCGAGCACGGGTTCGTGCTCGCGGGAATCGCCGACGCCCGCCCCTCGGCGCACGGCGATGCCTTTCGCGCCTGGATCGACGCCGGCAAGCAGGGCGCGATGGGCTACCTCGCGGAGGAGATCGACCGTCGGATCGACCCGCGCGTCCTGGTGCCGGGCGCCGCGAGCGTGCTCTGCGTCGCGGACCGGTACGCGGACGGCCGCCCGGACCGGCGCGTGCCGTGGGAGGGCTCCGTCGCGCGGTACGCCCGCGGCGAGGACTACCACGGGGTGATCCGAGCGCGGCTCGATTCGCTGGCGGAGGAGCTGCGCCGGCTGCACCCGGCCCACCGGTTCCGCGTGTGCGTGGACACCGCGCCGCTCCTCGAGCGCGAGCATGCCGAGCGAGCCGGGCTCGGCCGGATCGGCAAGCACACGCTCCTCATCGGCGCGCGGGGGGCGGGGACGTGGATCGTGATCGGCGCGCTGGTGTCGACGCTGCCCTTTGCGGCCCTGCGCGCGGACGGGCTTGTGCCCGGGAGCGACGCCGGCGATCCGTGCGGCTCCTGCACGGCGTGCATCGATGCCTGCCCGACCGGCGCGATCGAGCCGTGGTCGGTCGACGGGCGCACCTGCATCTCCGCGGTCACCATCGAGCAGGCGGGCGAGGTCGATCCCGCGGTCGCGGGGCGGATGGCGGGCTGGATCTTCGGCTGCGACCTGTGCCAGGAGGCCTGCCCGCATTCGCGACCGACGCGCCGGTCGCGCGCGCTCGGGACGCACGAGGCGTACCGCGCGCACTGGCCGGCGCAGCTGCCGCTGGCGGACGTGCTCGGCTGGTCCGAGGCGGACATGGAGCGGCTGCGCCTGAACGCGGTGCTCCGCCGCGCGGACCTCTCGACGTGGAGGCGGAACGCGGCGCTCGCGGCACGGGACGCGCTGCGGGCGCCCGAGACGCCGGGCGAGGTGCGCGACGTGCTGCGCCGCACGCTCGAGGCGATCGCCTCGGACGCCCACGCCGACGGCGCCCTGCGGTCGGCCGCGCGGTTCGCCCTCGCCTCCGGCTGAGGGCGCTCAGGACTTCGGCTCTTCCTCGGGGGGCTGGTCGGCGGGCGGCGCCTCGGGCTCGGGCTGCGCGGGCTCGGCCGCGTCCGCCGGGGCGGCATCGCCTTCGGGGGGGGCCTCGCCGGGCTCCGCGGGAGCCGCGGCTGCCTCGTCCGCCGGCGGGGCGGCAGGCGCGGTCAGGTCGATGCCGAGCGCCGCCGCGATGCCGTTGGTGGCGGCGAGCATCGTGCCGCCGCGCTCCGCGTCGACGCCCGCGAGAGCGTCGCGTGCCTCCGCCAGCGCACGCCTGGCCTGATCGCGCAGCGTGTCGACGCGCGCGCTCGCCTCCGCCGACAGGGTGCCCTCGGCGGCCAGCGACTCGGCGCCCGTCACCAGCGCCTGCGCGGCGGCGAGCCGCGCGCGGAGCAGGGCGACCTGGGCGATGTCGATCGGGTCCCTGGCCGGCAGGTTGCCCGCGTTCAGGGACTCCTCGGCCGCCTTGGCGACCGGGTCGAACTCCTCCGCGCGGAGCCGCCCCAGCGACTCGGCGCGCGATTTCGCGAGGGACCCCAGCTCCTCCGCCGCGGCCTTGGCGGAGTCGACCGCGCCCTGCATGGCGGCGGAGGCCTTGGCGACGCCGGTCGCGCGGCCGGCGAGGTACGTGTCGGCCGCGTCGTCTCCCGCGAGCGCACGGTCGACGACGCGCACCGAGCTGCGGTGCTCCTCGGCCTCGAGCTCCGCCTTGCTTGCCTCCAGGCGGCGCGCCTGCGCCTCGCCGAGCTTCTCCTGCGCCTCCAGCATCAGCGGCACGGCGCGGCTGGGCGGGGCGGTCGCGGCCTCGCCGCGCAGGGCGAGGATCTCCCCGTCGAGCTGCTCGGCGGCGCCGCTCTCCTCGGTGATTCGGGCGTCGATCGAGCTGAGCGCCTCGCGGGCGCGCTCCGAGGCCTGCTTCACCGCGGCGCGTGCGGCGGCGTACCCGGCCGCGTCCTTCCGGGCGGCATCGGACCGCGCGCCGAAGGTCCCGGTCCCGCCGGCCGCGCGCAGCCGCTCGGCGGCGAGCTTCGCGTCCGACGCGTCGAGTGCCAGGGCGACGGCCCGGCCCGCGAGCCGCTCCGCCTCGGCGACGTCGATCGAGAGCGCCTCGAGCCGCAGCCTGCCGGCGAGCGCCTGCGCGGCGGCCGATTCCCGCGGACCCGCGCCCGATGCGGCGGACGCCACCTTCCCGGCCTGCTCGCGCAGCGCCGCGGCACCCGCCGACGGTGCCAGGACGGGCTGGCGGACCTCGACGGTGCCTTCCCCGTCCGGCCGTGCCATGCCGACCGACTCGGGCGAGGGCGCGATCAGGGCCGCGGAGGCGCGCGCGGAGGCGTTGGCCTGCGAGGCGCGACCCGTGCGCTCGCGCTCGGCCGCGGCGCGCTCGCGGGCCTCGCAGCCGGCAAGCAGGGCGGCGGCGGCGAGGCAGGCGACGGCGGAGGTGCTGCGGTTCATGTGTTCGATCCGGGCTTCGGGGCGGATGGCGGTCGGTCAGCGATCGGGGCCGGCCGCGGCAGGGGGCGCGAGCGGCTCGAACGTGATCGGGTAGTCGGGACGGGGACGATACATCGACCGGATCCAGTCGAGCGAGTCGGTCAGGCGCAGCTGGTTGCCCTCGCCGAGCGCCGGCTTCCAGCCCTTCACGTCCGGATGCGGAGTGGAGGCCCTGTCCCGCGGCATCGCGTACTGGATGAGGATCGAGCGCTCGGGCCGCTCGAAGTCGACGATCGGCCGTCCGTCCACCTTGGCGGTGAGGACGGTCATCAGGTTCGAGTAGCGGACGCGGTCGTCGCGGGAGTCCTCCGACCGGAGCCGGAAGGCCCCCGCCTCGCTGCCGCCGTGGCAGCGGGACGTCGCGCAGTTGGGCACGAGCCAGGCATTGTGGACGCGCGTGCGGAACTTGGCGAGCGACGCGGGATCCTCCTTGACCTCGATCAGCCGGTACAGGTCGCGCGCCTTGACCGCGAAGAAGAGGGCGGCGATCTCCGATTGCGGCCTCGCGAGGAGCGCCTTCATGCCCTCCTCGGTCGAGGGGAGCAGGGGGTTCGGCGAGTGCTTGCGGACCAGTTCCCGCACCGCCGCCTCGGGCACCGAGAGCCTCGGCGGGTCGCGGAAGTCGATCTCGTACACGCGGACGAGGTTGACCTCCTCGTCGGTCAGCAGGGACTCCTCGGGATCGGGGGGACGGTCGGCCCTCGGCGCGGCGGATCCCTCGCCGCCCGCGTCCGTGCCGGGCTTGCGTGCCGCCGCGGCCAGCGCGACGCGCGCCCGCACGTAGCGCAGCAGGTCCCGGGCCTCCTCGATGTCGGCGTCGCGCAGAAGGGCCTCCAGCTCCGCGATCGCCAGGTCGAAGCGCTCCTCCGACGCGAGCCACCGCGCGAGGCCCAGCCGCCGGCCGTACTCGCGCTGGCCGATCCCCTCCTTGGCGCGCGCGAGGCGGACCTCGAAGTCCTCGACGAGCACGACGCGGTAGACCCGCGTGCGCGGCAGGTTGCCGACGAGCCCATCCCGCCGGAACTCGACGCCGGCCGGCGTGTCGCTCACGATCTCGGCCCGGAGCGCCGAACCGTCCCGGAACTGGATCACGCCCGACTGCCCCGGCGCCGGATCGACGAGGTCCACGACCTCCATGACGGTCGCCTTCTGGAACTTCCGCGTCTCGACGCCGTCGGACACCGCGATCTCGTGCTCGTCCTCGCGCACCACGTCGCCGCCGAACTCCTTCCAGCGGTCGATGAAGATCCAGACGCGGCGCCTTGCGGGCGCGGCGGGGGCGGCGGACTCCGCAGGCTCGGTGGCGGCGGGCTCGGCAGGCAGCGGGGCGGGGGAGGGGGAAGCGCCGGGCGCCCTGGATGGAGCGGGCGCGGGTGCTGCCGGCGCGGGCGCTGCCGGCGCCGGCGGGTCGGCGGGCGGGGCCTGTTCCGGGGCGGCCGACGCGAGCGCCGCGGCGACGATGAGCACGATCCGCATGGCCGCCATTGTCGCATGGAATGTTCGCGGGCGGCGGAGCCCGGGTTCCCCTGCCGTTGAGGCAGGGTCGCGGCGGGGCTAGGCTCCCCGTTCCCGCACCGCGGCCGCGCCGCGAAAGGAAACCGTCGTCATGAAGCTCGGCGTCATGTCCGCCCTCTTTGCCGGCCGCACCCTCGAGGACACCTGCAGCTACATCGCCGACGTCGGGCTCGGCGCGATCGAGCTCCCGGTGGGTGCGTGGCCCGGCAAGCCGTTCTTCGATCCGCGCAAGGTGCTCGCGAGCCGCAAGGAGCAGGAGCGCGTGAGGGGCGTGCTGAAGGAGCACGGGCTGGTGCTGTCGGCGCTCGCGGTCCACGGCAACCCCGTGCACCCGGAGAAGGGCTTCGCGAAGAAGCACCACGACGACTTCGTGGCGGCGGTGGAGCTCGCGCCGAAGCTCGGGACGGACATCGTCATCACCTTCAGCGGCTGCCCGGGCGGCTCCAAGGCCGACCGCACGCCGAACTGGGTCACCTGCCCGTGGCCGGGCGACTTCCTCGGGATCCTCGAGTACCAGTGGGACAAGGTGCTGGTGCCGTACTGGGCGCAGCAGGCAAAGGCCGTCGCGCGCCGCGGCGTGCGCGTCGCGTGGGAGCCGCACCCCGGCTTCAGCGTCTACAACGGCGAGACGCTGATCAG
>JBILFU010000302.1:0-2801 GCA_044351405.1 Phycisphaerales bacterium | reverse complement strand
GCTGCACCACCAGCGAGATCGCCGCGGCCCGGGCGGCGGGGGCCAGTGACGCCAGCGGTACGCCGTCGAGGAGCGCGCGCCCGCCCTCCGTGCGCACGAGCCCCGCCGCCACGCGCAGCAGCGTCGACTTGCCGCTTCCGTTGGCGCCGAGCAGGACCGTCACCCCACCGGAGCGGAAGGTGATCGCGTCGACCTGCAAGCGGAACGTCCCGACGGCCGCGGACAGGCGCTCGAGGGCGAGCCTGCTCATGCCGACCACCGCCCGGCGGCGCGCCGGAGCACCACGAGGAACGCGATGCCGCCGCACACCGCGGTGACGGCCCCGAGCGGCAGCCGGCCGCCCCCGACGTCGACCAGGAGCCGGACCGCGTCCGCGGCCACGAGCAGCGAGGCCCCCGCCGCGGCCGACGCGGGAACGAGGGCGCGGGCGCGCGGCCCGACCATCGCGCGTGCCACGTGCGGCGCAAGCAGTCCGACGAACGCGATCGGGCCGCAGAGGACCACGGTGGCCGCGGTGGCCACCCCGCAGGCGGCGAACAGCCAGAAGCGGAGCGCGTCGATGCGGATCCCGGAGGCGCGTGCCTCGTCGTCGGAGAGGGACGCGACGTCGATGGCGGGCCCGAGCCAGGAGCCCGCGGCGACGAGCCCGGCGCCCGCCAACGCGCACGCCCACAGCGTGGCCGCCGGAGCGCCGTCCGGGATGCGCCCGTGCATCCACCCTACGAGCAGGCCCCTGCGGTCGGGCGGCAGGAGCGACTCGCACACCGTCGACGCCGCAGCGCACACCGCGCCGACGATCACGCCGCCGAGGATGAGCGTGACCGGATCGAGCCGTCCAGACCTGCGGGAAAGCAGGAGCGTTGCCGCGAGCGCAGCCCCTGCCCCGGCGGACGCGGGCAGCACGAGGGCGACGCCCTGCGGTGCGGCGGCGCCGACCGCGGCGGCGACCGCGGCCGCCACCGCCACCCCGGCACCCGCCCCGCCCGTGACGCCGAGGACGAACGGCGAGGCGAGCGGATTGCGCAGGAGCGCCTGGAGGACCGCGCCCGCGCCGCCGAGCGCGGCGCCCGCCGCCACGCCGGCGAGCACGGCATCGACCCGCAGCTCGCCGAGCACGCCGCCCGGCCATCCCACCGAGATGCCGCCGCCGAGCGCGCGCACGAGGAGGAGCCGCGCGGCAACCGCCGCGGCCAGGATCGCCGCGAGGCCCGCGGCACCGGCGCCGCGTCGCGGGAGGGTCATGGCGTCTCCTCGCCCGCGATTCGCGCATCCGCGGACCGCAGCGCGGACGGACCGTCGAGGAGCATCGCCGCGCCGGGCTCGAGCAGGCACGGCGCGTCCAGCGGCACGACGCGCGCCGTCAGCCGCGCAAGCCACTCCGGGATCGGCGCCGGCCCCACCACGACCACGGCCCGGGGCCGGGCTGCCGCCACGTCCTCGGGAGAGAGCTGCGGGTACCCGGGGGCAGCGACCGCATTGCGCCCGCCCATGGCCGTCCACATTTCGTCGACGTACGTCCCCTGCCCGAACGCGGCAGGCGGATCGGTCGCGAAGAGAAAGAGCACCGGCTCCGCCGTGAGGACGCGCTCGCGCAGGGCCGCCTCGTGGGCCGCGATCGCACCGGCGGCGCGTCCCGCCGCGCCCCGCAGGCCGTCCGCCTCGAGCAGCCCGCCCAGCTCGGGCAGGAATGCCCGGACGTCCGCGACCGAACTGAGCCGCCAGCCGCGCACCTGCGCGCCGCTGGCCGAGGCCACGGCCGCAAGGGGGGCGTCGTCGGCGGTCGACTGCCGGAGAAGAAGCGTCGGCCGGAGCGCGGCGATGGCCTCCAGGTCCCGGTCCTCCAGCGACCCGACCGCGGGCGTGCCCTGCATCCCGCACCAGGGCGTGCATCCGACGATGGCATCGCCACAGCCAAGCCGCTCGACCGAGTGGGTGATGGCAGGGCTCAGGGACACGATCCGCGACGGCCGCACACCGGCGACGGCGCGCACGCCGCTCCCCGCGGGCGAGTCGGTGCCGCCGGCACCCTCGCCGCACGCGGCGAGCGACGCCAGCGCCGCCGCCGCGAGGAAGGACCGCACGCGTTCCGACCGCATGCGACGGATCGTACGCCCCGCGCGTCGCACGCCGGGTCGATACCCTCTTGCGCGATGCCCGGCCTCCTTGCGTCCATCCGCGCCCTGTTCGTCGGCAGCGACGATGCGGCCCCGATCGCGCGCCGGCCCGGCGGCGCGGTCGACGCCGAGCGTGCGCTGCCGGTTCCGGCCGACTCGCAGGAGATCGTCACCATGGCGCGCGAGTTCCGGGCCTTCCTCGACCTGCAGGACCAGCGGCAGCAGGAGCTGGCCCGCGTGGTGGCCGCCCTCCCGCAGACGATGGGCGCGCTTCCGGAGCTGGTCCGACAGCAGACGCGGCTTGCGGACCTGGTCGCGCAGCAGCTGATGCACACCCGCCAGCGGGACGACCAGGTCGAGAAGACCCTGGCGAGGATCACGCAGGGCGTCGAGCAGCAGCGCGACGTCATGGGCCTGGTGCAGCAGCAGCTCGACCTGAACCACGAGAGCGCCATGAAGGTCGCCGACGGGGTCACCACGCTGGCCACCGCGGTGGTGCACCTGCAGGCGACCACGGACCGGAGTTCCTCCGCGCTGCAGGGGCTCCTGGAGCGGACCGCCGACCGGGATGCCGGCATCCAGAAGCTGCACACCTCGCTCCAGAACTGGATGCTCTTCGTCTCCATCCTCGGATGCATGACCCTGTTCGGCGGCGTGATCCTGGCGTGGATCGCGCTGGAAGGCCAG
>JBILFU010000301.1:0-2807 GCA_044351405.1 Phycisphaerales bacterium | reverse complement strand
CATCTGCTCGTCGGTGAGCTCGTCGTTGCGGACGATGAGCGCCCGGAGCATCTTCTCGCTGAGGCGGCAGTCGCGCTCGATCTCCTTCACCTTGCGGGTGTCGGCGGTGAAGCGCGAGAGGAAGTAGACGCCGCGCTTGTTGCCCTTGACGTCGTAGGCGAGCCGGCGCTCGTCCCACTTGATCAGGCTGTGCAGCGTGGCGTCGCCCTTGGAGAGGCACTCCTTGATGTGGTCCATCGCCGCGTTCATGTCGGCGGAGGCGGACTGCGGGAAGAGGAACATCGCCTCGTACTTTCCGGTTCGGGTCTCGGTCGTGGTCATGGTCATTCCTTGTGGTTGTTGGCGTTCTCCGGCGCAGCGGGCGCCGGCTTGGTGTTGAAACGGTTCATCGCCTCCTGGAGTCCCTTGGCCGCCCAGCACTCGGCCGCGCGCGCGGCCTCGTCCATGGACGCCTCGGCCAGCGGTCGCTGGTCCGGGGAGAACTTCCCGAGCACGTAGTCCGCCTGCCGCACGCGCCCCGGCGGGTCGATCCCGATCCGCAGGCGCGCCCAGTAGTTGGACCCGAGCTTCAGGCCGATGTCGCTGAGCCCGTTGTGCCCGCCGCTGGAGCCGTCCGGACGGAGCCGGATCGAGCCGCAGGGGAGGGCCAGGTCATCGACGATCACCAGCAGGTCACGGGAGGGCTCGAGCTTGAAGAACTGCACCGCCTCCAGGACCGCGCGGCCCGAGAGGTTCATGAACGTCATCGGCTTGAGGAGAAGGCACTTCTCCCCGCCGATCTCGGCGTCCACGGCCAGGCCGGCGAACCGGGACCGCGGCGCGGCGCCCGGCGCGAGGCGCGCCGAGAGCCGGTCGATCACGTCGAAACCCGCGTTGTGGCGGGTTCCGGCGTACTCGCTGCCGGGGTTTCCGAGTCCGACGATGAGCTTCATGGCTTGCTCGCTGGCGGTGCGTCCTTCGGCGCGGGGCCGTCAGGCGGTCACTTCTTGGCGGCTTCCGCGCCCTCCTCCTTCTTGGCGGTGAGGACCTCCGGCGCGGCGCCGGCGGCAGGCGCGGCGGCCTCGGCGGCGGCGGCCTCCTCCTTCATGAACTCGATGCGGATCACGGCGGCGCCCGCGTCGCTCGCGGCGGTCACGCCGGCCGGCATCCGGAGCTGCCCGACGGTGAGCGTCTCGCCCGCCATCTGGCTGAGGTCGGTCTTGATCTCCTCGGGGATGTCGCGCACCTTGCACGAGACCTCGATCTCGGGCATGTCGTGGACGACGATCGCGCCGGGCTTCTTGGCCGCCTCGGGCGTGCCGACGAAGGTCAGGTGCACCTTCACGGTCACCACCTCGTCGAGGTTGACGCGCGCGAGGTCCATGTGGATCACGTTGTCGCCGAGGTACCCGAACTGCAGGTCCTTGACGAGCACGGTGTCGGTGGTGCCGTCCTCGAACTTGAGGGCGAGCACGTGCGCGCCGTGCTTGAGCGCGTACATGGTGGCGTGCTCCTCCACGCTGATCGCCACCGGCGCGGAGCCGTGGCCGTAGAGGTTGCAGGGCAGCTGGCCCGCCGCACGGAGGCGGCGCGAGTAGCGGGTGCCGAGCTTGTCGCGCTTCTTGGCGACGAGGATTGGGGTCTCCTTGGACATTGTTGAATGTCTCCTTTCTTGGGTTTGGAGCCTGGGTTCAGCGCTTCACGCCGATTCCGTCGTGGAACATGGCGCTCACGCTCTGGTCGTGGTGGATGCGGTGGACGGCCTCGCCGAGGAGCTTGGCCACGGAGCGGACGACGAGCTTGCCCTCGAGGGGCTTCAGCCGGTCGCCGCCGGGGATGGTGTCGGTGACCGTGACGCTCGAGATCTCGGGCGCGGCGAGCCGCTGGAACGCCTGGCCGACGAGCACGGCGTGCGTGCAGGCCACCTCGCAGCCCGTCGCGCCCTCCTCCATGACGACGCGCGCGGCCTCGGCCACGGTGCCCGCGGTGGAGATCATGTCGTCGAACATGAGCACGCGGCGGCCGCGCACGTCGCCGATCAGGTTCTTGATGACGACCTTCGATCCCGACTGGCGGCGCTTGTCGATGATCGCCATGTCGTAGCCGAGGACGCTCGCGTACATGTTGGCGACTTTCACGTTGCCGATGTCGGGGCTGACCACCACGCAGTCGCCGAGCTCGTCCTTGCGCTGCTGGTAGTACTCGACCAGCACGGGCGAGGCGGTCAGGTGGTCCACCGGGATGTCGAAGAAGCCCTGGATCTGCGCGGCGTGCAGGTCGACGCAGAGCACGCGGTCGCAGCCGGCCTCGGTGATGAGGTTGGCACAGAGCTTGGCGGTGATGGGCACGCGGCCCTCGTCCTTGCGGTCCTGGCGCGCGTAGCCGAAGTAGGGGATCACCGCCGTGATCCGCTTGGCGCTCGCGCGGCGCAGGCAGTCGATGAAGACCAGGAGCTCCATCAGGTTGTCGTTCACCGGGAGGCTCGTGCTCGAGACGATGAAGCAGTCGCGCCCGCGCACGTCCTCGGAGAGCTTCACCAGGAGCTCGCCGTCGGGGAACTGCACCGTCTCGGCGCGGCCGAGCGGCAGCCCGATGTGCTCGCACATGCGCTGCGCGAGCGCCATGCCGCTGCGCGCGGCGAAGACCTTGAGGTGGTCGCTGTCGGGGGTGCTCATTCCAGTGCTCCGGCGGTGGGTGCGGAACGGCTCGAGAGGATGCGGCTGACCTCCGCCAGCTGCTCCGGGGTGTTGACGCTGAGGACGTCCTCGGCAGGCACGGCGTCGACCACGCTGACGCGCTTGCCGTCCCTGAGCAGGAGCTCGAAGACG
>JBILFU010000300.1:0-2822 GCA_044351405.1 Phycisphaerales bacterium | reverse complement strand
AGGCCCACGATCCCGTGGCGCTCCCGCTCCTCCTCGGTGAAGGCGGTGCCCTTGTTGAGGCGCGGGTTGTAGAGGAGCTCGAAGGCGGAGAGGCTGCCGTCCATGGCCCGGGAGAGGATACGGAGCCGGGGGACGGCGATTTATCGGGGGCGCGGCCGCGGATCGCTCCGGCGGGTGCGGGACGGGCGCGTTGCGTGTATCCTTCGCCGTCCCGCGGCCGGAGACGGCCCAAGCGGGGTGTAGCTCAGCTTGGCTAGAGCGCTTGCTTCGGGAGCAAGAGGCCGCAGGTTCAAATCCTGTCACCCCGACTCGACACCGACGAAGCCGAAGGCACCCGCCTTCGGCTTCGTCGTCTCGGAGGCGTCAGCCGGCCCGGTTGCGGTGCAGCGCGGGGTCCACCGCGGCGGCCATGGCCGCCTGGTCGAGACCGCCGCCGAGGAACGCGTCGATCCGCGGCACCCAGCCGGCGGGCGCGGCCACCAGTTCCGCGTAGGGCACGTCGAGCACCGCGAAGTTCGGCCGCTCCGCGAGCCACGCGGCCACCGCGGCCAGCTGCTGCCCGTACACGGCCATCAGCCGCTCCGGGGCAAGCCCGCCGCCCGCCCGGCCGCTGCGCGCGAGCATCGTGGACTGGCTGCGGACCACCTCGCGGAGGTCGCGGCGCATGAAGACCACGCGGTACGGGCGGTCGTCCGGCAGTTCCGTCAGCAGCAGGTGGATCACCTTGACCGCCTTGCCGGCCGCGTCGTCCAGCCAGGCCTTGTCGGTGCGCAGCTGCTTGACCCGCTCGAACTCGAAGTAGCCGCGGGGGTTGTCGTCGTCGCTCGCGCGCTGCCCGTCGGTGACCGCGGGGATGCCGCCCGCGTTGATCATCTGCATGGCAAGGCTGGTGCCGGAGCGCGGCAGGCCGGAGACGACGGTGACGGGCGTGCGCATCGGTGGCGTGAATGTACGGGAGGGGACATACTGCGGCCATGGTGCCTGCCGCAGCGATCGTCCCCGCCATGGCCGCGCTCGCCTCGCAACTGGGCCCGGTGCCCGAACGGCCGTTCGCGCGCGTCGACGGCCCCGTGCTCGTGCGCGTGGCGGTGCCGTGCGAGCTGGTGGCGATGGACGCGGACGGCCGGGAGCTCGGCCGCGCGCCTGCCGCGGCGGGGGACCTGGACGTCGCCGCGGCGATCCCCGCCGTGCGCGCGGCCCCGCGCGCCGTGCGCGTCCAGGCGCTGGTGGGCGGGGCGCCGGTCGACGCGCCGGTGGTCGTGACCCCGCTCGAGGTCCGGCCGACGATCCGCACCGTGGACGACCTGCGCCCCGACGGCAGGACCCGGTTCACGCGCATCATCGGCTGGGGCGACCGCCTGCTCGACCCCGCGAACCCCGCGCACGCCGAGGCGGCGAAGTCGTGGGAGAAGGCCGACCCCGCGCCGCGCTCCGGGTTCCGGGTGGACCTCGACGTTGACGTGGTCCTCGAGACCGGCGCCGGGCGCATCCGCTTCGCGCTGCGGCCGGACATGGCGCCCGCCACCGCGCGCAACTTCGCGGAGCTCGCGGCGCGCGGCTTCTACGACGGGACGATCGTTCACCGCGTCGTCCCGCGCGGGCGCGGCGGCAGGCCGTTCGTGATCCAGGGCGGCGACCCGACCGGTACCGGCGACGGCGGTCCGGGCTACGACATCATGCTCGAGCCGTCCGCGCTGCCGCACGACTTCGGCGTCGTCTCCATGGCGCGCAACGACTGGCCGGACAGCGCGGGCAGCCAGTGGTTCGTGGCGCTGACGCGCGAGGAGACGGCGCGGCTCGACGGCCAGTACTGCGCCTTCGGCGAGGCCGTGGAGGGCGCGGACGCCATCCTGGCGATCGAGCGCGGCGAGATCGCCGACGAGGCGACCGGCCGACCGCGCGCGCCCGTCGCCGTGACGCGCGCCTTCGTGCAGCCCGCCAGGCCCTGGGTGCCGGGCAAGGGCCGGCCGGAGCGGCGCGTGGAGCGGCCGGGAGCGGCGCGTTGAGCGCGGCGCCCGGCCCGGCACCGGACGGCGGCGCCCCCGCAGGCCTCTGGAACCGCGGGTTCGTCTCGCTGCTCGCGACGCAGTTCTTCGAGGCGGCGAGCGACAACGTCATCAAGGGCGTGCTCTCCTTCGCGGTGGCCGCGGGCGCGCCGTGGGAGACGGTCCTCGGCGAGGGCGGCAACGGGCTGGTGGGGCTGGTCTTCGTGCTGCCCTTCGTGCTGCTGAGCGCGTTCGGCGGGCGCATCGCGGACCGGTGCTCCAAGTCGCGGGTGACGGTCGTCCTGAAGGCGGTGTCGCTGGGGGTCGCGGCGTTCACGGCGGTCGAGTTCGCGCGCGGCTCGGCATGGGGCGCGCTGGCGGCGCTGGCGGCGTTCTCGACCGTCAGCGCCTTCTTCGGCCCGGTGAAGTACGGGATGATCGCCGAGCTCGTCGGCCGCGACCTCATCGCGCGCGCCAACGGCATCGTCAACATGGCGACCAACGTGGCGGTGATCGCGGGCATGCTCGTCGCCGGGATCGTCGCCTACCGATGGAAGGCCGGGTTCGTGGACGGCGTGCCGGCCGGAAGCTCGGCCTGGCTTCCCGGGATCGCCATGGGCATCGCGGTGACGCTCGGCTTCCTCACCTGCCTGACGCTGCCGCGCCTGCGGCCGCAGGATCCGGGGCTTGCGATCGACCTGAACCCGTTCGCGACCTACGCGTCGACGCTGCGCGACATGGCGCGCGGACCGCTGCTCGGCGTGGCGCTCGCGTGGACGTTCTTCTACTTCGTGGCGGCCACGGTGCTCCTGGTGCTGCCCGACTACACCAGCTTCC
>JBILFU010000039.1:0-10527 GCA_044351405.1 Phycisphaerales bacterium | reverse complement strand
TCGCTCGCGGTGCTGGCGCGGCGCGCGACCGCGCCCGCCGGCTGACGGCGCCCGTCACTCCGCCTCGGTCACCGGCTTCAGCGCCTCCTCGAGCGCGAGCACGGCGTACGCGGTGACCAGGTCGGGCTGCCCTTCCTGCCACCGCTCGGCGGGATTCACCCACGACCCGTCGGGGCGCTGCGCGGCGAGCAGGGCGTCGCAGAGGTCGTTCCGCCAGTTGCGGGGCCCGGCGTCGGCCCCGTCGCGCACCGGCACCACGGTGGGCGCGTTCGTCGCGAAGAGCGCCCGCGCCGCCGCGTGCAGGTAGTAGTAGCGGCCCTGCTGGCCGAGCCCGGGGTTCTCGGCGAAGCCGTAGTTGCGGCGGATCCAGTCCCACGCGGCGGTGACGCGCGGGTCGTCCTTGGCGAGCCCCGCGTAGAGCAGGCTCTTGAACCCCGCGTAGGTCATGCTGCCGTAGCTGCGCAGGCTGCGCGTGCCCGGGGGCATCCTCTCGCCGTGGCGGCCCTCGCCCGCGGCGTCGCTCGCGAAGCTCTCGCCGCCGTTGGCCGGCGTGTAGACGAAGCCGCCGTCGCCCGCGCCGTTGCGGGCCCAGTCCGCGGCGCCGTCCTTGCGGTTCTGGGTGCGCGCCACGAACACCAGCGCGCGCTGCACGGCCGGGTCGTCGGTGGACACGCCGGCATCGTGCAGCGCGTCGAGGACTAGCTGGGTGTTGGAGAGGTCGGGCCGGCCGCTGCTGCCGTACCCCGAGCCGCCGAACCAGTCGTCGCGCGGGCCGATCCCCTCCGCCTGGTCCCACTGGCCGCGGACGAGCCACTCGCGCACCGATTCCGACTCCCGCGCGAAGGCGTCGTCCTGCTGCGCTGCGAGCGCCATCAGCACCGCGCAGGCCACGTAGTTCGCCACGCCTCCCGCGGCCTCGGGCCGGAACCGGCCGTCCCGGAGCACGCCTGCGCGCAGGGATCGCAGGCCGCGCTCGGCCGCGGCGTCGCGCTCCACGGTGAATCCCGCCTGCGCGAACGCCTTGAGGACCAGCCCGGTCACGGCCGCGGACGCCGCGGAGGATGCCTTGGCCTGGTCCGTCCCGCGCGCGGAGGTGCCCTCCATCCAGCCGCCGCCCGCGCCCTGCGATGCACGCAGCGCATCGAGCGCGCGCAGCAGGGCCGCACGCGCCTTCGCGAAGCGCGCCGGGTCCATCGGTACCTGTTCCGCGCGGTCTGCGATCCGCATCACGACCGGCAGCGGCCGCAGCACGCGCGCCGGCACCGAGGGGTCGCCGAGCGCGGTGATGCGCGCCGCGTTCACGCGCGGGTCGCGTTCGGGCGCGGGAGCGGCGAGCACCATGCCGCGCACGGCATCCGGGACGTCGATCTCCGCCGGGGCGGCCTGCGAGACGGGCTTCGCCTCGAGCTTCGGCGCGGGCTTCTCCGCCTTCCCGTACACCAGGTACTCGGCCTCGCGCGGCGTGACCGCGGCGGGCTGGCCGGGCGGCACGGGGCGCTTGGGGTCGGGGCCGACGCCCGCGAAGCGCAGCGGCACCATCACCAGGCCGTCGGCGTCCGCCGCGGCGGTCACCTCGTAGCGCACGAGGATCCCGTCGTGGCCGTCGGGCCGCTGGTCGACCAGCCGTGCCGAAAGGCGCCGGTCCGGGCTCGTCACCGAGTCGATGCGCACGCCGTTGGCGCGCTTGATCTCCACCTCGAACGTGCGCGACTCGCCGGGCGCCAGGATGCCCACGTTCTCGCGGTACTGCGCGAAGGCGAACGCCGGGCTGATGCGCGTCGACTCGTGGCGCACGCGCATGTCCACCAGGCGCGCGTCCGGGCGGTCGGTCTCGATCACCAGGTACTTGGGGACGGGCGTGCCCGCGGGCTGGGTGAAGTCGTAGCGCAGCCGGTACGACTCGCGCGGCCCCTGGTTCACGGGGTCGAAGTCGACGAACACGGGCGGCCGGCCGTCCACCGAGAGGACGCGGAACGGCTTGCCGTCGATCGCCTCCGCCGTGACCTCGCCGCGGACGTTGGCCGGGTCGTCGAAGGCGTTGACGAACGGCTCGCGCCGCGGCGCGCCGTCCGGGCCCGCGGCAAGCTGGTAGCCGCGCACGGGGTAGGTGACCTCCGCGCGGATCCCCAGCTCGACGATCCCCGGCATGTCCTGGAAGGCCAGCACGACCACCGCGGTCTTCTCGCCGGTGGCGCCGCTGGTTCGCATGGAGAGCGGCACCTCGAGCGTGCCCATCGGCGGGATGACCTTGCCCAGCATGTCCACCACCGTGCACGTGCAGCTGGGCGCGCTCTTGATGCACGTGGCGGGCCGGTCGGACGTGTTCCGCAGCACGGCCTTGAACTTCACCTCCGTGTTCGGGCCCACGAACCCGGCGTCGAGCCGCGGCTGGTCCGCCTTGACGGGGCAGAGCGCCATCTGGCGGGCGACCTCGCGTGCGCGCTCGTCAACCTGCGCGCGCTGTGGCATCGCCTGGGCTCTGGCGGCGGGCAGGGCAAGGAGCAGGGCGGCGAGTGCGAAGCGCATCGGTGGACCTCCGGGGCACATCGTAGGTGCCGCACCTCCTACACTCGGCGCCATGCGCGCCGTCGAGATCGTCCGCCAGGGAACGCCCGTCGCACCCAACGTCCGCTTCACGGAGGCGCGTCCCGCGCCCGTGGCCGGGCCCGGGGAGGTGCTCGTGCGCACCGAGGCGTCGGCGATGAACCACCTCGACCTCTGGGTCGGCCGCGGGCTGCCGGGAATAGACGTGCAGTGGCCGACGGTCGGCGGTTCGGACGGCGTCGGAATCGTCGAGTCCGTGGGACAGGGCGTCGACGCCGCGTGGGTGGGCCAGCGCGTGATCCTGAACGCCGCCGTGGTCCGGCCGCAGCCGGCGGTCCCCGGACGCGCGCCGTCCGGCGAGGACATCTGGATGGTCGGAGAGCACGGGCCCGGCACGCACGCGGAGCTCTTCGTGGCTCCCGCGGCCAACGTGCTCGCGATCGGCGACCACGACCCGGTCGAGGCGGCGGCGTTCGGGCTGACGCACCTGACGGCGTGGCGCATGATGGTGACCCGCGGCAGGCTGCAGCCCGGCATGACCGTCCTCGTCCCGGGCATCGGCGGCGGCGTCGCGCTGGCGGCGCTGGGCATCGCGCGGCACCTCGGCTGCACCACCGTGGTCACCAGCCGCCACGCGGCCAAGCTCGAGCGGGCCCGCGAGCTGGGCGCGGACCACTGCATCCTCGACACCGGCGCGGACTGGTCGCGCGAGGTCCGCAAGGCGACCGGCGGCCGCGGCGTGGACCTGGTGGCCGAGAGCGTCGGCAAGGCGGTGCACCTGTCGTGCATCAAGAGCATGGCGCGCGGCGCGGCGCTCGTGACGTGCGGCTGCACCACCGGCCCGGATCCCGCGACCGACCTGGCGCGGGTGTTCTGGAACCAGCTGTCGATCCTCGGGTCCACCATGGGTTCCATGGACGAGTTCCGCGCGGTGATCGCCCTGATGCGCTCGGGAGGCCTGAAGGCCTCCGTGGACCGGGTGTTCGCCCCGGCGGACGCCACGGCGGCCTACGGTCGCCTGGAGGCGGGCGAGCAGTTCGGGAAGATCGTCTTCCGCTGGACCTGAGCCGAAACCTCACCCGATAACGTCCGGAGGGTCTTGCTTCGCCGGGCGGGGTCCGGGTCTACTGTTGGGCTACCAATGGCAGACGAATCACCGCAGCAAGGCAGCGCCGCAGTTCTCGAGCCCGACGTGGCGCCTCCGCAGCGCAAGCCGATGCCGGGGTGGGCGGTCCTCCTCCACAACGACGACGTGAACGAGTTCGTCTTCGTCGCCCGTTCGGTGGTGGAGTTCGCGCGCCTGACCGCCGCGGAGGCCGCCGAGCGCACCGTCGAGGCGCACGAGTCGGGCGTGGCGCTGCTGCTGGTCACGCACCGCGAGCGCGCGGAACTCATCCAGGAGCAGTTCCAGACGCGCGGCCTGACCGTGACCATCGAGCCCGCGGCCTGAATCCACGGCGGGAAGGCGCGGATTACGCAACCTTTGGCGGCCGGGCATGCCTGCCGCGGCTGCGGCCCTCCGCCCTATCATTGCCGTTCCCGCACCGACGGTGCGGGGCCGTTCCCCACGCCATGCGGCCCGCCCTCGTCATCTCCCTCGCCGCCACGGCCGTCGTCGGCCTCGGGGCGCTGTTCGTCGGGAAGGACGTGTGGCAGTGGCTCGACTTCGGCGGCAAGGAGGGCACGGCGGTCCGGATGGAGGCGGTCTCCGAGGGCACCCTCACGGAGACGGTGTCCGCCCCGGGGATCGTCGAGCCCCTCCGCAAGGTCGACATCTCCGCCGAGGTCTCGGCCCGCATCGTGGAGCTCCCGCGCCGCGAGGGCGACCGCGTCCGCGCGGGCGACCTGCTGATGCGCCTGGACGACCGCGACCTGAAGGCGGCGCTGCAGAGCGCGGAGGCCCGCCGCGACGGCGAGCGGTACCGGCTGGAGGCGGAGCGGTCGCGCATCGTGGGCTCGCAGAACAACATGGAGAACGCGCGGGCGCTCGCCCAGCGCCAGGAGTCGCTGTTCCGGGCCGGGGACGTCAGCCGCCAGTCCTACGAGGACGCCGCCACGCGCGCCCGCGACCTCGAGGCGCAGTACCTGGCCCAGAAGAACACGATCGTGCAGCTCGAGAAGAGCCTGGCCGCCGCGGAGGCCACGATCGAGCAGCAGCGCGAGGCGCTCCGCCGCACGGTGGTCGTCGCCGCCATCGACGGGGTCGTCACGCAGCTCAACGCCGAGGTGGGCGAGCTGGTGGTGGTGGGCACCATGAACATGGCCGGCACCCGGATCATGACCATCGCGGACCTCAGCAAGATGAAGCTCACGGCCAAGGTCAGCGAGGCGGACATCCCCCGCGTGGCGAAGGGCCAGTCCGCCGAGGTGCGCATCAACGGCTACAAGAACCGCGTCTTCAAGGGCACCGTGGACGAGGTGGCGCTCAGCCGCACCGTGGAGGCACGCGACGGCACCGGCTACTTCAAGACCGCCGTCCTCCTCGACCTCGGCGGCGAGCAGGTCTTCAGCGGCCTCGGCGGGAACGTCGAGATCTCCATCGCCGCGCACAGCGGCCTCAACGTGCCGAGCCAGGCGGTGGTCGAGCGGAGCGTCGACCTGCTGCCCGAGTCCGTGCGCTCGAGCCCGCTCATCCCCGCGGGCCGGAAGACGGCCAACGTCATCTACCGCGTGGTGGACGGCAAGGCCGTGGCCACGGTGGTCTCCACCGGCGCATCCAACCTCACCAGCACGATCATCGCCGACGGCCTGAAGGCCGGGGAGACGGTCGTCACCGGCCCGTACAAGTCGCTCGAGAGGCTCAAGGACGGCGACACGGTCCGCAAGGAGGAGAGCGGCTGGGGCGAGGAGGGCGGCGGTCGCGGCGAGTCGGGCGGCACGCGCATGGGCGGCGGGCCGGGCCGCGGCGGGCGCATGAGGTTCTGACGCGGGCGGCACCATGGAAGAGCCGATCATCCAGCTCCGCGGCATCGCCAAGGTCTACCGCGTCGGCGTGGAGACCATCCACGCGCTGCGCGGCGTCGACCTGGACATCCACCGCAACGAGTTCGTGGCCATCATGGGCAGCTCCGGCTCGGGCAAGAGCACGCTCATGAACACGCTGGGCTGCCTGGACCGGCCTTCCTCGGGCGACTACCGCCTGGGCGGCCGCGTGGTGAGCGCCATGAAGCCGGACGAGCTGGCCATCATCCGCAACGTCGACATCGGATTCGTGTTCCAGAGCTTCGAGCTGCTGCCGCGGCAGACGGCGCTGGAGAACGTGGAGCTGCCGCTCATGTACTCGAGCACCGCGGGCGGCTTCCGCGAGCGGCGGGCGCGCGCGCTGGCCGCGCTGGAGCGCGTGGGCCTGGGCAAGCGCGTGGACCACCGGCCCAACCAGCTCTCCGGCGGCCAGAAGCAGCGCGTGGCCATCGCGCGCGCCATCCTCAACAACCCGAAGATCCTGATGGCCGACGAGCCGACCGGGAACCTCGACACGGCGACCACCGCGGAGATCCTGGCCCTGTTCACGCAGCTCCACCGCGAGGGGCAGACGATCATCATCGTCACGCACGAGAACGACGTGGCCGCGCACTGCCGCCGCGTGGTGCGCCTGCGCGACGGCCGCATCCTGAGCGACCTGCCGGCCGAGCAGGACGCCGAGGTCGGCCCGTACGTGGCGGGCGCCCGCGAGTCGCAGTCGGCCCGCGCCGCGGCCGAGGGGGCGGCCGCGTGAGCCGGCCCGCGCCCGCCGCGCCCGGCTCCGCGCTCTCGGGGTTCTTCTTCCTGAAGACCATCGGGATGGCGCTCAGCCAGATCTGGGCCAACAAGACCAGGTCGTTCCTGACGGCCCTGGGCATCATCGTGGGCGTCGCGAGCGTCACCGCGGTGATCGCGGCGCTCACCGGCCTGAAGACCAAGGTGCTCACCGAGTTCGAGAGCATCGGCGCGGCGCGGCTCTACGTCTTCCCCAACCGGCCGGACAACGTGCCGCGCTCCAAGATCCCGTGGGAGAAGTGCCGCCTGCGGATCGAGGAGGCCCGCGCGATCATGGAGCAGTGCCCGTCGCTGAAGGGCATCTCGCCGATCGTCGACGTGACGCTGAGCGTCGAGAGCGACACGGAGCTCATCGAGGGCATGCAGGTGTCCGGCATCTGGCCGGCGTGGCACGAGGCCACCGGGCGCAAGGTGCTGCGCGGACGGCCGTTCGGCCAGATCGACGTGGACACCGCGCGGCAGGTGGCGCTCGTCAACGAGGCGGCGGTCGAGGAGCTGAAGCTCGACGAGGCAGGGAACGGCGGGCTGGGGACCCACGTCCTCCTCGGCGGGCGCCGCTTCCTGGTGATCGGCGTGGTGGAGACCATCCAGGCGAAGATGTTCGGCATGAACTCGAGCCAGGCGGAGATCTTCATCCCCTTCAGCGTGGCGGAGAAGCTGCTCGAGGGCTGGTACTTCATGCAGTTCGTGGCGATCGCCAGGAGCCCCGAGGTCGCCGAGGAGGCGAAGGCGGAGATCGAGTACGTGATGCGCCGCCAGCGCGGGCTGACCCGCGAGGACCCGGACACCTTCCGCGTCGCGGCGATCGACCAGTTCATCAACCAGTTCAAGAGCCTGGCGTCCGGGGTCACGGCCATCGCGGGCGGCATCGTCGGGATCTCGCTCCTGGTAGGGGGCATCGGCATCATGAACATCATGCTCGTGTCCGTGAGCGAGCGGACGCGCGAGATCGGCCTGCGCAAGGCAGTGGGAGCCACCAGCGCGGCCATCCTGCTGCAGTTCCTGCTCGAGGCGGTGACGCTGACCCTGCTCGGCGGGCTGGTCGGCCTGGTGATCGGCAAGCTGTTCGCCATCTCCCTCACCTTCATCCCCGGCGCCAACCTGGAGCAGGCGGACGTGCCGGCGTGGGCCATCGCCGTCGCGCTCGTCTTCAGCGCGGGCGTCGGCGTCCTGTTCGGCATGTGGCCGGCCTACAAGGCCTCCCGGCTCGACCCCATCGAGGCGCTGCGCCATGAGTGAGCCGATCCGGCCCCTTCGCGTGCGGTCGCGCCGCGCCGTGCGCGCCTCGGTGCGCACCGCGGCGGCCGCGTTGGCGGCGCTGGCGGCCGCGGGCTGCCAGACCGACCTCTTCCGCGAGCAGATCACGCCCTTCACCGCGCCCGACGAGGCGCTGCGCGAGATCCGGCCGCTGGAGCTCGAGCAGGTGCAGTACGGCCCGCCGGTGCCGGCCGACGAGGCGGTGGCCAAGGCCACGGTGGGCGGCTTCGTCCCCACCCAGTACGACTCGACGCGGCAGCTGACCCTCGCGGAGGTCCGCGCGCTGGCGCTCGCCAACAACCTGGACCTGCGCGTCCAGCTGGTGGCGCCGGACATCGCCAAGGCCACCATCACCGAGGAGGAGGCCAAGTTCAACAGCGTCTTCTTCGCCAACTACAGCCAGAACGACCAGAACATCGCCAACCAGCTGCAGAACCAGCAGGGCACCTTCGCCAACCGCACGCAGCTCGGCGTGCGCATCCCGCTGGCGACCGGCGGCACCGTGACCGTGCAGCCGCAGTACACGAGCACGTCCAACGGCATCGCCGACGACCAGGGCGGCGTGCAGTTCTCGATCAGCCAGCCGCTCCTCCGCGGCGCGGGACTGGACGCCAACACCGCGTCGATCCGCGTCGCCAGGCTGCAGGGACAGGTGGTCGACGTCCGCACCAAGCTGGAGGCGATGCGCGTGCTGGCCAACGCCGACAAGGCGTACTGGAACCACTACCGGACCTACCGCGAGCTGGAGGTGCGGAAGCAGCAGTACGACCTGGCGATCATCCAGTTCGAGCGCGCCCAGCGCCGCGTCGACAACGGGGACGCGCCGCAGGTGGAGCTGATCCGCGCGCAGAGCGGCGTCGGAAGCACGCTGGAGCAGCTGATCCTGGCCGACGCCGGGCTCCGCAACCGCCAGCGCGACCTGAAGCGCATCCTGAACGATCCCGCGCTGCCGATGCCGGGCGGCACGCTCGTGCTGCCGGCGACGCAGCCCAACCCGCTGGGCCTGCAGCTCGACGCCAACCTCATGGCCGAGGGCGCCGTGCGCAACCGCATGGAGATGCTCGAGCTCGAGCTGCAGCTGGCGGTGGACGCATCCAACGTCGAGGTGGCGCGCAACGCCGCGCTGCCGCTCTTCACGGTGGACTACTCGTACGAGCTCTTCGGCCAGGGCAGCGGCGTCGGCAACACCTTCTCGAACATCGGCGACTCGGACCAGTACATCGTCACCGCGCGAGCCGAGATCCCGATCGACAACGAGGCGCGCCTGAGCCAGCTGCGCCGGGCCGTGCTGCAGCGCGTGCAGAGGCTGGCCACCAAGGACGCGCGGGCCCTGGCCATCCGGCAGGAGGTGTACAACGCCGTCGACGGGCTGGACACCGCGTGGCAGCGGATCCTCGCGGCGCGGCTCGAGTCGATCTTCGCGGCCCGGACCTACGAGGCGGAGGTGCGGCAGTTCGAGGTCGGCCTGCGCACGAGCATCGACGTCCTGGAGGCGGCGACGCGCCTCGGCGACGCGCAGAGCCGCGAGGTGAACGCGCTGTCGGGGTACGAGATCGCGCTGATCGACGCGGCGTTCGCCACGGGCACCATCATCGGCGGCACGCGCATCCGCTGGGACCAGCTGGAGCAGCGCGACCCGAATTCCGGGCCGATGACCGGCAACGACGGCGAGCTCCTGCCGGCGGGCGCGGCGCCCGCGCCCTCCGCGGCGCGTCCCGCGTCCTGACGCTCCCGGGCCTGCTCAGCCGCCGAGCTTGCGCTCGGCCATGCGCACCATGGTGCGGATCTCGGGGTGGAGCGCCTCGTCCGACGACACGCTGCGCAGCGACGCCAGCAGGGCGCCGTCGTCGTGGTTGGTGATCCGCTCGCCGTGGAAGAGGAACGCCGCCGCCGCGCACGCGACCGCGAGCCGGCTGCCCATCGCCCGCTCCGCAGCGGTGCCGCCCTCGGAGCGGAGGGCGGCCCAGAGGATGCGGGCGCGGCGGATCCGGGAGACCGGGACGGTCGGGTCGGTGAGCAGCGAGACGGCCGAGCCGCGCTGCGGGTCGACCTCGTAGGCGATCCAGTCGCCCGAGGCCACTGCCGGATGGTCGACGGCGTGCAGGACCCAGGCGAGGGTCTGCCGCAGCGATCCGTCCGCGTAGGCGCGGGAATCGGGGTGTTCGGGTGCGTCGCTCATGGCGTTCGTCCTTCGAGGAGGCGGAGGAGCTCGGAGAGCTCGGTGCGGGCGTCCTCGCGCGATGCGCCGGCGCGCGCACCGAGGAGGCGGAGGAGGTGGGCGGCGAACGAGCGGCGCGCCGCGACGATCGCGTTCGAGACCTGGCTGTGCTCGCGGAGGTTCCAGCGGGCCACCAGGACGTCGTAGGGCACCGCTTCGGCGCCCTCCAGCATCGGCTTCAGGACCCTGCCGTCGAAGGCGTCCCAGGCCATCTCCCGGCCGGCGGCACGGCACTCCTCGCGGAGCGCGTCGGCCGCGTCGCGGACGGCGGCGCTCACCCACGCGCGGTGGAAGGCGCGCTCGGGGCCCGAGTCTGCGGGCGCGGCCACAGCGTCCGCGGCCGCGTCGTCGCGGACGATGCGCGCGTCCGACGGGTGGCGGCGTGCGGCGTGGTCGAAGCGGTAGGCATCGGCCAGGTAGTTGCGCACCGCGCTCAGGAGGAGCGTGCGGAACTGCCCGCGGTGCTCGTCGAGCTTGGAGACGAGGTCGCGTCCGAGGAGGACGTCGGCGATGAAGCCCTGCGTGAGGTCGCGGGCCTCCTGATCGCGGCGGCCGGCCTGGCGGACGTAGGCGTAGATCGCGCCCCAGTAGCGGACGGCGGCCTCGTCGCGCGAACGCGGGGCGGGCTCGCGGAAGGGAGCGTCGTCGCGCGGCTCGGGCGGGGGCGTGGACATGGAGGCCTGGGCGCTCGGGGACATCGGGGCACCGGGTTCAGATACGGTGCCGCGCGCCCGCCGCGTGCGGGAAGTAGG
>JBILFU010000299.1:0-2824 GCA_044351405.1 Phycisphaerales bacterium | reverse complement strand
ACCGCGTGTACCAGCCGGTGAACCCGCCGCTCATCGTGGCGCTGCCGGGCAACGCGCAGGCGGTGGACGTGCGCCGCTACCAGCCGCTGACGCTGACCTACTTCGTCGACCAGAACGGGTTCCCGATCCCGGGCGGCTTCCCGCCCTTCCTCTCCGCGGAGTGGGGCAAGGTGTCGCCGTTCGCGCTGACGGCCGCGGATCGCACGGAGTTCGTGCGCAACGGGACCAGCTGGTGGGTCTACCACGACCCCGGCCCGCCGCCCGAGCTGAACGCCGCGGGCGACGCGCTCTGGCGCTGGGGCCACGAGATGGTCGTCACCTGGTCGTCGCACCTGGACCCGGCCGACGGGGTGGTGTGGGACATCTCGCCCGGCGCGATGGGCAACTCCGCGCCGCCGCTGACCGGCGACTACACCGGCTTCTACGACGACCTGCAGGGCGGCGACACGGGAACGGGCCACCCGGTCAACCCGTTCACCGGGAAGCCCTACGCACCGCAGCCGGTGAAGCGCGGCGACTACTCGCGCGTGCTCGCCGAGTTCTGGGCGGACGGCCCCAGCTCGGAGACGCCGCCCGGCCACTGGTTCAGCATCCTGCACTACGCGATGGACCACCCGCAGTCGACGCGCCGCCTCGGCGGCCTCGGCCCGGAGCTCGACCCGCTCGAGTACGACGTGAAGGCGTACCTGGCGCTCGGCGGCGCCATGCACGACACCGCGGTCAGCGTGTGGGGCACCAAGGGCTGGTACGACTGCTCCCGCCCGATCAGCGCGATCCGCTGGATGTGCCAGCAGGGGCAGTCGTCGGATCCGTCGCTGCCGCGCTACAGCCCCGACGGCATCCACCTGATCCCGGGCCACATCGAGCTGATCACGTCCGCCACCACGGCGCCCGGCCAGCGGCACGAGCACCTCGCGGGCTACGAGGGCGAGGTGGCGGTGCTCTCCTGGCGCGGCGCGGGCGATCTGACGGACCCCGCGAACCAGGTGGCCGGCGTCGGCTGGATCCTCGGCCAGTTCTGGTGGCCGTACCAGCGGCCGACCTTCGTCACGCCGCCCTTCGGCGGCTACACGTCGGGGCACAGCGCCTACAGCCGCGCCGCGGCGCGCGTGATGGAGCGACTGACCGGCACCAAGTACTTCCCCGGCGGGCTCGGCCAGTTCACCGCGCGGCGGAACCAGTACCTGGTGTTCGAGGACGGCCCGAGCACGGACGTCGTGCTGCAGTTCGCGACGTACTTCGACGCCTCCGACCAGAGCTCGCTGAGCCGCATCTGGGGCGGCATCCACCCGCCGTTCGACGACATCCCCTCGCGCTGGATCGGCGACCGCACCGGTCCGCAGGCGTTCAACCTGGCGAAGTCGCTGTGGGGCGTGCGCCCGTGCGCGGCCGACCTGGACGCCGACGGCGTCGTGGGCGGGGGCGACCTGGGCTACGTGCTGTCGAACTGGGGCGGGATCGGCGGCGCGGACCTCGACGGCGACGGCACCGTGGGCGGCGCCGACCTGGGGCTGGTGCTCTCGAACTGGGGTGCCTGCCAGTGACGCGAAGCCGGAGGGCGAGGGCTGCGGGCATGCGCGTGAGCGCGGCGGGCGCGCTCGCGATCACGGCAACGGCCCTCGCCGGCGGCATCGCGCCTTTCACGGCGGAGCAGTCGGCGCGAGGCGTCACCTACAACATGATGCTCTCGGTGCCGCTGCCGACCCCGAGCGAGGGCTTCGGCATGGCGGCCGCGGACCTCGACGGCGACGGCGACCTCGACCTGGTGCTGCTCGGCCGCGCGGACGGGCAGGTCGGGCTCTACGAGAACTCGGGGCTCGCGTACACGGGGCCGGCGAACGGCTGCAGCGTCGCCGACTACGACGGCGACGGGCACCTCGACCTCTACCAGTGCACCTACCAGGTCGGCCTGCCGAACCGGCTGTACCGCAACCTCGGCGACGGGACCTTCCAGGAGGTCGCCGGGTCGCTCGGCGTCGCGAGCCTGGGGCTGTCCTACCAGTCGGTGTTCACCGACTACGACCGCGACGGGTGGCCGGACCTCTGCGTGAGCAACGACCGCGGCTTCGGGAACGTGCCGAACCAGCTCTTCCGCAACTCGCAGGGCGCGTTCGCCGACGTCGGCACCTCGAGCGGGCTCTCGACCGCCGCGCTCTGCTCGATGGGCATCGCCTGCGCCGACCTCGACGGCAACGGCCGCTCCGACCTCTACTTCACGAACGTCCCGGACCCTGCGCCGCCGCTGTTCGGCGTCAACCCGCTGATGATGGGCGGGTCGGACGGCACCTTCGCGCGGGCGGAGGCACTGTGGGGCGTCGAGAACCGCCTCTTCAGCTGGGCGTCGCTCTTCCTCGACCTCGACAACGACGCGGACCTCGACCTCTACGTGAACAACGAGACCGCGCCGAACCGGCTGTACCTGAACCCGGGCGCGCCGCCGATGGCGGACATCGCCGCGTCCGCGGGCGTCGCCGGGACGACCGGGCTCTCCTACGTGACGGTCGCGGGCGACCTCGACGGCGACGGCGACCTCGATCTGGTGCAGAACAACATGTCGGGCGCGGTGCGGCTCTTCATGAACAACGAGGGCACGGAGCGCGCGTGGTTCCGCCTCCGCGTCGCCGGCGCGGGCAGGGTCCGCGACGCGGTGGGCGCGTCCGCGACGCTGGTGGCGCGCGGCGCAGACGGGGTGCCGCGCGCGCCGCAGTGGCGCGAGGTGCTCTGCGGCGGAAACGGTTACCTCGGGCAGTCGGAGACGACGCTCCACTTCGGCCTCGGCGACGCTGCGGCGGTGGAATCGGTGGAGGTCCGCTGGCCCGCGGGC
>JBILFU010000298.1:0-2826 GCA_044351405.1 Phycisphaerales bacterium | reverse complement strand
GAGCCTCACCGATTCACCCGCGCCACCCGCGAGCCGTCCACCCCCTCCCGCTCGAACCACCGCGTGACGCAGATGGCGGCCCACGCCTGCTGGGCGGCGCCCTCGTCGCCGGCGCGGGCGCGGTCGAGGCGGGCGCGCACCACGCGGCCCTCCAGGATGCCCTGGCGGTCGATGCGCGCGGGATCGAGGATCTCGTCCGCCCACGTGCGCAGCGGGCCGCAGAGCCAGGCGCGCATGGGCACCGCGAACCCCTGCTTGGGACGGTCGGCCACGGCGCGGGCGGCCGCGGGCAGGCGCCGGCGCAGGAACTCGCGCAGCAGGAGCTTGCCCACCGTGCCGTCGGTGCGCCACCGCGGCGGGATGCGCCACGCGAAGCGGAAGAGCCGCAGATCCAGCATGGGCTCGCGCACCTCCAGCCCGCACTCCATCGAGGCGCGGTCCACCTTGGCAAGGATGTCGTCCGGCAGGTAGATCGACTGGTCGCGCAGGAGGAGCTCGTCGAAGAAGCCGTCCTCGTCGCGCGGGAACCGCCCCGGGATGGCCTGCGCGTCGCGCCGCTCGGCGGCTTCCCACATGTCGGCCGGAAGCTGCGGCACCGCGCTCGCGGGGTCGGGCCATGCCGCGAAGAACGCCCGCCACAGCGCCTCGTCGTCGCGCGCGCGCAGGACGGCGGCCGCCTTGTGCATGAGGCGCCCGCGCTGCGAGCGCCGGAGCGCGGCGGGGAGCGTCGGCTCCAGCGGGCGCAGCGCGCGCTCCCAGCCGTCGCCGCCCACCATCTCGAGCGCCTCGGCCACGCGGACGCGCGCGAAGAGCGGCACCGCGCGCAGCCACCGCGAGAGCGCGAACCCGCGCAGGTGCCGTTCGTAGCCGCCGAAGAGCTCGTCGCCGCCGTCGCCGGAGAGCGCCACGCCGACGGATCCGCGCGCGGCACGCGACACCGCGAGCGTCGCGATCGCGCTGCTGTCCGCGAACGGCTGGTCGAACGCCGTCACCGCGTCCTCCGCAAGCGCGGGGAGCTCGGCGTCCGGGATGAGCACCTCCGCGTGACGAGCGCCCAGGGCCTTGGCCACGACGCGCGCCGGCGCGCGCTCGTCGAACTGCGGGTGCTCGAAGCCCACCGTGAAGGTGCGCAGGTCGTCGACCCCCGCATGCCGCATGGCGGCCGCGACGCACGCGCTGTCCACGCCGCCCGAGAGGAACGCGCCCAGCGGTACGTCGCTCTCGAGCCGCCGCCGCACGGCGGACTCGAGCAATCCCTCGAAGGCGCGCGCCATCTCCTCGCGGTCGCCGTGGAAGCCCTCGCGGCGCGCGGCGAGCGCGGCCTCGCGCAGCCGGAACCACGGACGCCGCTCGACGCGGCCGCTGCCGAGGTCGAGCCGCAGCAGGTGCCCCGGGAGCAGTGCGCGCACGCCCTCCCACACCGTCTCCTCGCCGCGCGTGCAGAGCCGCGCCAGCACCGAGGCCACCGCGAACGGCGAGACGCGGTTGCGGAACCCCGGGCACGCCGCAAGCGCGCGCAGCTCGCTCCCGAAGACGAAGACCGGCGCGCCGCCCGCATCCTCGGCGTGACCCCAGAAGCAAGGCTTCACGCCGAAGCGGTCGCGCACCAGCCAGAGCGAGCGCTCGTGCAGGTCGAGCGCCGCGAAGGCGAACATGCCGTCGAGCTGCGGGAGCGTCGCCTCCAGCCCGTGCGCCTCGAGCATGGCGGCGAGCACCGCGGTGTCGCCCGTGGACGCGCCGACCGGCAGGCCGGCGCGCTCGAGCTCGGCGCGCAGGTCGCGGTGGTTCCAGAGTTCGCCGTTGTAGGCGAGCACCCAGCGGCCGCCGGGCGAGCGCATCGGCTGCGCCGCCGCCGGGGTGCGGTCGAGGATGGCCAGCCGCCGGTGCGCGATGCCGATCCCCATGCGCGGCTCGACCCACGTGCCCTCGCCGTCCGGGCCGCGGTGCGCGATGGCCGCGGACATCGCCGCCAGCGCCGCGGCGGGGTCGCGCACGCGGTCTGCATGGTCGACGAAGCCCGCGAACCCGCACATGCACCGGATGCTAGTGGTGCGCGCCGCCGCCGCTCCCGAAACGCGCACCGTTAGCATCCGCCCGATGGCAGGCGATGCCGCAGGCGACGGAAACCCGCTCGACCGCTCGCACCGGCGGCTCTACCGGCGGATCGGGACGGCGGCGGGAATCGTGCTCGCGGCGGCCGCGGCGGTCGCGGTGCTGCGCAACCAGGCGATCCGCGAGTCGCTCGCCCGTGCCGCGGAGCGGCCGGACTGGACCGCGCTCGCGGCGCTGGCAGCGGCGTGCGCGCTGACGCAGGTGCTCACGTCCGCCGTGTTCTGGATCCTGATGCGCCGCCACGGCGCCGTGGCGTTCGGCGAGATGAACGCGCTGGTTGCCGCGAGCACGCTGGGGAACTACGTGCCCATGCAGGCCGGAAGCGTCGGGCGGCTGGCCTACCACCGTGCCGTGCACGGGATCCCCGTCCGCACCGGCCTGGTCGCGATCCTGCAGGCGATGGCCGCGACGGCCATGGCCGCCTGCATGGTGGGCGCCGCGGCGCTCCTTGCGCGCGGGGCGGGTGCCCCGTGGTGGGTGGCGGCCGTCGTGCCCGTGCTCTGGCTCCCGCTCGCCGCCGCCGCCCCGTGGCGGCCGTTCGCGCTGGTGATGGCGCTGCGCAGCGCGGAGGTCCTGGCCTGGGCGCTGCACGCCTGGGCCGCGTTCCGCCTCAGCGGCTGGCCCGTCACGCCGGATACGGCGGTCGGCGCCGCGCTCGTCGCCTCGGCGGCGAACCTGGTGCCCTTCGTCGGCAACGGGCTCGGCATCCGCGAG
>JBILFU010000296.1:0-2863 GCA_044351405.1 Phycisphaerales bacterium | reverse complement strand
CTCGAAGGCGCGCGCGCCGGCGACCTCGTCGAGCACCCGCTCGGTGCCGGGGTCGACGCGCAGGCGGTGGTTGACGTCCTCGCGCGCGAAGCGCCACGCCGGCCCGGGCGGAGGCCGGAGCGAGGCTGGGAAGGGCGGCGCCGCGTCGGCGTCGTGCGGCGCGCCGAGGGCGAGCGCCGCCTCGCGCACCTCGCTGCGCGAGTGCGGGCTCTCGTAGGCCAGCCCCGCCGCGGCGAGCCGCCGCATCGCGTCGCGGAAGAGGTCGAGCCTCGCGCTCTGGCGGACCGCCGGGCCGTCGTGGTCGATCCCGAGCCACTCCAGCGTCTCCTCGGTGGCCGTGTCGCCGGCGGCCGCGGCGCGGTCGCGGTCGAGGTCCTCGATGCGCAGCACCAGCCGCCAGCCCAGCCCGCGCGCGAGCGCCCAGGTCACCAGGAAGGTGCAGGCGTTCCCCAGGTGGAGCGGGCCCGTCGGCGACGGCGCCAGCCGCGTGCAGCGGTGCATCCCAGGCATCGTGGAAGGGTATATTCGACCGTCCCATGGCCCGCCTGACGGCAAAGCAGATCCAGTCGAAGCTCTCCTCGCTCCAGGACTGGACCAAGAGCGGCGGCGTCATCCAGCGCACCTTCTCCTTCGGCGGATTCGTCCAGGCGATGGCCTTCGTGGACCAGGTCGCCGCCGAGGCGGAGCGGGTCCAGCACCATCCGGACATCATGGTCCGCTACTCCAAGGTGACGCTCGCCCTGAGCACGCACGATGCCGGGGGCATCACGGACAAGGACTTCGACTTCGCCCTGTCGGCGGACCGGATCTTCGCGGGCGCTCCCGGCGCGGGCTGACGCGCCGTCGGCGCCGCGGGCGGAGGCTCAGGGCCACTCGCCGAACGCCGCGCGCGCCGTGCGGGCACGGGCCGAGCGCTCGTCGTCGTCGGTGTCCACGGACGGATCGGCCGCGCGCAGGTGCGCGGACTGCAGGTGGATCGTCAGCCGGTCGACCGTGGCGAGGTCGATCCCCGGCACCAGGCCGAGGCACGCCCCGAGGCGCAGGCTGGAGAGATGCTTCATCGCCTCGTCCAGCCCGAGGAGCCGGGCGGCGCGCAGCGTTGCGAGCGCGCGGAACACCCGGTCCTCCAGGAGCGTGCGCTGGCGGTCCAGGAGGACCGCCCGCGCCTCGCGCTCGTGCGCGACGATCGCCGGCACCACGCTGTCCGCGAACTGCCGGAGGAGCGCCTCCTCGCCGATGCCCAGCGTCCGCTGGTTGGACACCTGGTACCAGTCGCCCGAGGCATCTGTGCCCTCGCCGTGGAAGCCGCGGACGGCAAGGTGCAGCTCCTTCGCGGCGCGCTTCACCTTCTCGATGTCGTTGGTCACGCGCAGGGCGCGCAGGTGCACCATCACGCCGATGCGGATGCCGCACCCGACGTTCGTCGGGCACGCGGTGAGGTAGCCCCAGCGCCGGTGGAACGCGAAGTCCAGGCGCGAGCCGAGCGCCGACTCCGCGCGCATCGCGTCGTCGAAGGCCTCGCGAAGGCGGTTTCCCCCGCGCATCACCTGCAGGCGCAGGTGGTCCTCCTCGTTGACCATCATCGCGAAGCGCCCGTCGGTGGTCACCGCCAGCGCGCGCGGCGAGTCGCCCTCGGCGAACTGCCGCGAGATGAGGTGCCGCTCCCACAGCAGCTGGCGGTCGCGGCGCGGCAGCGTCGCGAGGTCGATCCAGCCGACCGCCTCCGCGGAGTCCGCGCCCACGCGCCCGCCCGCCAGGCCGAGCGTGCGCTCGTCCGTCCCGACGGCCGCCCGCACCGCATCGAGCACCTCGCGCCGCTGCGGGTGCGTCGCCCGGCCGACGAACGGGAAGCCGGCGACGTTGCGCGCGAGCCGCACGCGCGAGCTCATGACGACGTCGCGGTCGGCGTCGGCGGCGGGGGTCGACGCGGTCACGCCGCGCCCCCGGGGGGCACCGCGGCCGCCGCGCCCTGGCGGAGCTCGCGGATGCGGTCGCGCAGGCGGGCGGCGCGCTCGTACTGCTCGGCGGCCACGGCCTGCTCGAGCTCGCGCCCGAGCTGCTGGAGCTCGGCGGCTCGGTCGCGGGCCGCGTCGGCCGCGGCAGGGGCGCGCCCGACGTGCTCGGACCCGCCGCCCTGCGCGCGCTCGATGACCGGCGCGACCGTCGTGGCGAACGATTCGTAGCACCCCGGGCAGCCCAGGAGCCCGGTGGACTTGAAGTCGTTGAAGGTGTGCCCGCAGTGCGGGCACGCCGGACCGCGGGCCCGTGCCGCGCCCGCGGAGGCGAGCTGGCCGAGGAGCTGCGTGATCGGTGCGTGGCCGTCGGAGACGATCCCGTGCTCCGCGGCATGCTCCTGGCACAGGTGCAGGTTTGCCACCTTGCCGTCGGCGATCACCGTCTGGTGCACCACCGCCGGCTTCGCGCAGTGGTCGCACTTGCGGAACGGCGCTGCCATGGTGCCGATTCTACGCGTGCACGGCGCCGTGGACGCGCCGCAATCCTTCCAGGAGGGCCGGCACCGCGGAAAGGGGCTGGACCGTGGCCGCGTCGCTCGGCGACCTGGCCGGCTCGGGGTGGCATTCGAGGAACACCGCGTGGACGCCCGCGGCGACCGCCGCGCGGGCGAGCGACTCGCAGCGGTCCGGCCGGCCCGAGGTGGCGGTGCCGGCGCCGCCCGGCAGCTGGGTGCTGTGCGTGGCGTCGAAGCAGACGGGCGCACCGAGCGCCATCATGTCCCCGAGGCCGATGAAGTCCGTCACCAGGCGGTTGTAGCCGAAGAAGGTGCCGCGCTCGGTGAGCATGCGGTGGCGGCACCCGCCTTCCTCGAGCTTGGCGAGCACGTTGCGCATCTCCTCCGGGGACA
>JBILFU010000038.1:0-10676 GCA_044351405.1 Phycisphaerales bacterium | reverse complement strand
GCTGGCCGCGATGGCGGCGGCGCTCCCCGCGGGAGCGGTCGGGCGGCGCCCGGGGCGGACGGCCGCGCACGCCGCACGCGGCGCGCGTCGCTCCCTGCGCGCGGCCGGCGGCCTGGCGCTCCGGACGAACATGACGCCGATGATCGACGTGGTGTTCCAGCTCCTCGTCTTCTTCATCGCGACCACGCGGTTCGCCTCGCAGGAGCGCGTGATCGCGATGGACCTCGCCAGGCGCCCGGCCGCGGCCGCCGCGGCCGGCGAGCCCGCGCCGCGCACGCCGCCCGCCGACCCGTTCCGGCTCGACGACGAGTCGCTCCGCCTGGAGGTGTCCGCGGACGGCTCGGTGCGCGCGGGCGCGCCGCTCCGGCGCGCGATGGCGCCGGCGGAGCTGCGCGCCGTGCTGGCCGCCGAGATCAGGCTCCCGGGACGCGCGGGCGGGATGTTCGAGCCGGCGTTTCCCGTGGTGATCGCGCCCGACGCGGCCGCACCGTGGGAGGCCGCCGTGGAGGCGCTCGACGCCGCGGTGGCGGCGGGATTCCGCAACGTCGGCTTCGAGCAGCGGGCGGGGACGAAGGAGTCGGGCAAGTGAGGCACGGCCGGCGCGCGCGGACGCTTGCCGCGGCGGCGGCCGCGCTGGCGGCGGCGCTCGCCGCGCAGGTCGCTCCCGCCGGCGGCGCCGGCGACGCACCCGACGGGCTCGCCGCGGCGGAGGCGGCCCGCGCGGAGGCGCGGCGCGAGTGGGCCAGCCCGGCCGCGGCGGCCGCGGCGTGGGCGCGGCTCGAGCGGCTCCGGGAGCCGCTCCTGGCGTCGGAGGACGCGCGCGCCGCGTCCTGGCTCTGCGACGCGGCGGAGGACGACCTGACCGTGGGACTGGCGCTCGACGGCTGCGGCGTCGCGTCGGCGGTCGGGCTGCCGACGCCCGAGCAGCGCGAGCGCGCCACCGCCCTGCTGCGCGACGCGCTCGCCCGCACGCGCGAGGCCGACCGCCGTGCGCGCGAGGCCATCGCCGCGGGCGCGGCGCCGACGGAGCTCGCCGACCGCCTCGACCAGGTGGAGCTCGCGCGGCGCGTGCCGCTGCTGCGCGGGTGCGCGGCGATCCTGGCGGCGCGCGCCGGGGCGCTCCCCTCCGCCGACGCCCCGAGCATCGTGGAGAGCGCCGCCATGCGGCTCGCCGCCCTGCGCGCATCGCTCGCGCCGGACGCCCGGCGGCTGGCCGACGCGTGCGCGGGCCTGGGGTTCGCCATGTCGGGCCGGCGCGCCGAGGCCGAGGAGGCGCTCGCGCCGCTCGCCGCCGATGCGGGCGCGGCGAGCGGGCTTCGGGTGCTCGCCATCGCCGGTCTCGCGGAGGCGGCCGCGCCGAGCGCCGAGGGGCGCCGGCGCGCGCTCGACGGGCTGCGCTCGCGCTTCTCCGCCGGGCTCGACGACGCGGGCCGCCTGGTGCTCGGCGACCTCGACTTCCGCCTGGCGCAGGCCGCGGCCGGCGACGCGTCGGGCGACGCCGCGCGCCAGGCGCCGGCATGGGCGGGCTGGATCGACGCCGTGCGGCGCGCCCCGCCGGCATCGCGCGGTTCGGTGCGCGCCGAGGCGCTCGCCCGCATCGCGCGCAACGCGGGCGGGACGGACGACCCCGTGACGCGCACGGCGCGCGCCCTTGCGCAGGCCCGCACGCCCGACGCGCGGGCCTCCGGCACCGCGGCGCTGCGCACGGCGGTCGCGGACCCCGCGCTCGACGCCGAGGTGCGCGGCTACGCCATGCTCGAGCTCGGGCGCGCGGAGCTCCTCCTGGGGAATCCCGCCGAGGGCGCGGCCGCCCTCCTCGCCTTCGCCGAGGCGAACCCCGCCGAGCCGTCCTCCCGGCACGCGATCGACGCCGCGGTCGCCGCCGCGCGCGGCTCCGGCGACGCGGCGCTCCTCGCGCGCGTCCTCGGCACGGCCGTCGACCGCTTTCCCGACCACCCGGACCACGCGTCGTGGCGCGTCGAGCAGAGCGCGGTGAGCCTGGCGCCCGACGCCCCGGCCCCGGTCCGCGAGGCCGCGTCGCAGCGGGCCTCGAAGGCGCTTGCCGCACTCGACCGCGCCGACCGCAACGGCATCCGCGACGCGGCGATGCGCGCGGACCTCGCCGTCGCCGCCGCCGAGGCGCTCAACGACGAGCTTCTCGGCGAGCGCGCGCTCGCCGCGCTGGCGCGGATCGCCCCGGCGGGCGACCGCCTGGAGGACGACCTTCCCGCGGGACTGCGCGCGCGCATCCTGGAGGAGCGCATCCGGGCGCTCGCCGCCGCGAGCCGTCCGCCGGAATCCGACGAACGGGTGCGCCTGGCCGCGGCGGCCGACGCCGAGGCCGCCGCGGATGCCGCGGCCCGCGTCCTGCGGAGGATGGCGGCGGCGGACCTGGGCACGGTCGCCGGCGCCGGGACGGACGCCGCCCAGGCGGAGCGGATCGCGCGCATCGCCGACGCGGCGCTCCGCATCGCGCCGCCCTCGCCCGACCGCGACGAGGTCCTGGCGCGCGCGTTCGTCGCCGCCGGCCGCCCGGCCGACGCGCTGCCGTGCGCGCGCCGCGCGCTGTCGGCGCGCGGCGACCGGGCCGACCTCCTCCTGGCGCTGTCCGAGGCCCTGTGGGCATCCGGGGGCGAGGCCGCGCTCGCCGAGGCGTTCGTCGCCTACGACCGCGTGGGCCGCAGCGTTCCGGAGGGCTCGCCGGCGTGGTGGCTCTGCCAGGCGCGCCGCCTGCAGGTGCTCGACCGGGTCAACAGGTCGCGCGAGTCGATCGCGCCGCGCGTCGCGCGCCTGCGGGCCATGGACCCGGCGCTCGGCGGCGATCGGTTCGCCGCGACGCTCCTGGATCTTGCCGCGCGCAGCGAGTGAGCCGTGCGCCGGCGCGGGCGCAGCCCGCCGGCAGCATCAGTCCTCGAGCGACCGCAGCTCGTCGCGCAGGATCGCCGCGAGCTCGAAGTTCTCCGCGGCCACGGCCCGGCGCAGGCGCTCCTCGAGCTCGGCGCGCTGGCTGGTGGGAAGCCTGGGAACGAGCGCCGCGCGCATGCCGCGCAGCAGCGTGGCCTCGTTGGAGCGGTCGAAGCCGGACGGCTGGCCGGTTCCCTCGAAGTGCGCGCGCATGTCCGCGAGCGAGCGGTCGATCGCCTCGAGCGCGCGACGGTCGTCGCCGGCCGCGAGCGCCATGGCGGCGGCGGCGCGCGCGCGCATCATGAGGACGAACGGCCGGTACTGCTCGAGCGCGGTGCGGTCGGCCGGCGACTCGCCGTGGTCGCGGCAGAGGTCGAACATGCGCAGGTTGCGCTCGGCGTCGCGCACGACGAGCTCGTGCTCCTCCAGCGCGAAGAGCGCGACGTAGCGGTGGTAGACCTGCACCCCCTCGTCGCGCAGCGCGGCGCACTCCTTCGACGAGAGCACGAACGAGCCGTCGTCCCCGCCCGCCGCGCGGTGCGCGTCGAGGCGCGACAGGTGCCAGTCGAGGAGCGTCGGCGCGCCGTGCGGCCGGCGCCCGTCCGGCCGACCCTCGAGCGCCATCTGCAGGATGCCGAGCGGGAGCCGGACCTGGACGGCGCGCTCGCCGGAGGCGGTCCGGATCATGCGCACCGTGGCATGCCGGCGGCCCACTTTCCAGCGGCCCAGGACGGCGGACAGGTCCTCCTCGGGCCCGGGCAGCGGATCGTCCCCGTCGCCCGCGGCGCCCCCGCGCGGCCCGACGCCGTCGGCGCGGCCCGCCGCGCCCGGTGGATGCGGGGATTCTCGGCCACGGTCCTCCGGGCCGTGCTCGCCGTCCCCGTCCGCGGGAGGATGGTCGGGCTGTTCCATGTGGTTCGCACCACAGGATGGGATTCGCCTTGACCGGAGCCAAACGCGACTCTTGCGATTGCCGATGGGAGGCGTAGGATGACGCGTCCCCGCGCGTGCGTGTGGCACGGGCAGGTCCGCTGATCGAGAGGGTGTGATGGCGCGACCAGGCGTGCAGAACGAGCTCCAGCTCTACCTCCGCGAGATCAAGGAGGAGCGGCTCCTCACTCCCGAGGAGGAGAAGGAGCTCGGCTGGAAGATCATCAACGACGAGTGCCCCGCCTCCAAGGAGCGGATGATCAAGGCGAACCTGCGCCTGGTGATCTCCATCTCCAAGAACTACTCCCACCGCGGGCTGCCGCTCTCCGACCTGATCGAGGAGGGGAACATCGGCCTCATCAAGGCGGTCGAGGGCTTCGACCCCGCGCAGGGCGCGCGCTTCAGCACCTACGCGAGCTGGTGGATCAAGCAGGCCATCAAGCGCACGCTGATCAACGCCGTCCAGCCCATCCACATCCCGGCCTACATGGTCGAGTTGATCGCGCGCTGGAAGCAGACGACCCGCAGGCTCGAGGAGCGCCTCGGCCGCCAGCCGACCGTCCAGGAGCTGGCGACCGAGATGGGGCTCCCGGTGAAGAAGCTCCTCATCGTGCGCCGCGCGGTGAAGGCCTACCACGCGCCCAGCCAGGCCCCCACCAAGGACGACGGCGAGGGAGCGGACCTCGGCGACATGTTCGAGGACACGCGCACGCGCGCGCCCGACCACGACGTCGAGCGCAAGGAGGACTACTCCACGATCCTCAAGCTCCTCGACTCGATCGACGAGCGCGACGCGCGCGTGCTGCGCCTGCGGTTCGGACTCGAGGGCAAGGAGCCGCTGACCCTCAAGCAGATCGGCGCCGAGGTCGGGCTGACCCGCGAGCGCGTCCGCCAGATCGAGGTGGAGGCGCTCAAGAAGCTGCAGCAGCAGTTGACGGACGACAAGCCGAGCCGCTTCTTCCGCGAGAACCAGCCGGCCAACCAGCCGGAGCGCCGGCGCCCCGGCCGCAAGCGCAAGCCCTCGCCCGGCGAGGGAAGCTGAGCCCGGAGGGGAGGCCGGGCGGGCGCCGCCCGCCCCCGGCGCGCGTCACTTGCCGCGCACGGGATTGTAGAAGGGCATCTTGACGACCTTCGCCGCGGCCTTCGCCTTGCCGAGGTCGATCTCGAACTCCGTGCCGACGGCGGAGAGCTCGGTGGGCACGTAGCCCATCGCGATCACGCGGTCGAGCGTGGGGCTCAGGCAGCCGCTCGTCACGTGGCCGACGTGCTCGCCGCCGCGGTGGATGCCCATTCCCTGCCGCGCCGCGCGGCGGCCCTCGACCTCGAGGCCGACGAGCTTGTGCTTCGGGCCGGCCTTCGCGATCGCCTCGAGCGCGTCCTGGCCGATGAAGCGGCCCTCGCGCTCGTCGGCCGCGCCCTTGTCGAGCTTGACCGCGAACGCGAGGCCGGCGCTCAGCGGATCGATCTCCTCGGTGATCTCGTGGCCGTAGAGCGGCATCGAGGCCTCGGTGCGGAGCGAGTCGCGCGCTCCGAGCCCGCACGGACGGACCGCGGCGGTGACGCCCTCCTTCTCGCGCAGGAGCATCGGGAGCACGAACTTCGCGACGGTGGATCCCATGACGAGCTCGACGCCGTCCTCGCCGGTGTAGCCCGTGCGGCTGACGGTGAGCTTGGCGATCATCAGGCTCTTCTCGGCGAAGCGGTAGCGCTTGAGCGTGGGGATCTCGCGGCTGAAGCCGGCGACCAGGTCCATCACCTTCGGCCCCTGGATCGCGGCCATCGCGGTCTCGGCCGTGACGTCGTCCATCGAGAAAGTCAGGTTCTCGCGCTCCTTGATCGCCCGGAACCAGTCCAGGATCTTGAGCCGGTTCGAGGCGTTGACGACCATCATGTAGTCGTCCTCGTCGTAGCAGTAGACGAGGACGTCGTCGCGGACGCCGCCGCGCTCGTTGCAGACGAGCGAGTAGCGCACCTGGCCGCGCTCCATGCCAAGGATCAGCCGGGTGCAGACGCGGTCGAGGAACTTCCGCGCGTGCCGGCCCGTGATGCGCAGGCGCCCCATGTGGCTCACGTCGAAGAACGCCGCGCCCGTCCGGCAGGCGTGGTGCTCGTCGATGATCGAGCCGTACGACATGGGCATCTCCCAGCCCGCGAAGTCGACGAACCGCGCGCCGCGTTCGGCGCTCCAGGGGTGGAAGGGAGTGCGCGCGAGGGTTGCGGTGGTCATGGCCCCGCAAGGGTAGCCGAAGGTTCCGGGACGCGGATATCCTCGCGGAACCGCATGGATCGCATCCGCGCACGAACCTCCTGCCGGTCCCGCCGGCCGGGGCCGGGCGCGGCGACGGGACTCCGCGGGCTGCTCGCGGCCGTCGCGCTCGCGGCCGCCCTCCTGTGCGCCCGGACGTGGGCGCTCGACCTCGAGGACGAGTCGCTCGCGGACCGCCCGGTGTCGAACGTGCGCGTCGTGATCCGCGGCAAGAAGCTGGTGACGGAGCAGGAGGTCCGCAACAACCTTCGCATCGCCGCCGGCCAGCCGTTCGACGCCAAGGTCGTCAAGGCGGACGTTTCCACGCTCTACCGCCTCGGGCGCTTCGGGCAGGTGTCCGCGGACGCGACGATCCTCCAGGACGGGTCGGTCGAGGTGCAGTACGCGGTGGACGAGCAGCAGATCGTCGACAGCATCGACTTCGCGGGCAACTACGTGGTGAACGACCAGGAGCTCCGCAAGGCGGTCCCCATCCAGCCGGGCGCGCCGCGCGACGACTTCCTGCTCGAGCAGTCCATCTTCCGGATCAAGGAGCTGTACAAGGGCCGAGGCAACTACCTGGTCGAGGTGAAGGTGGACGAGGGCAAGCTCGAGCAGGGTCTCCTGCTCTTCCAGATCATCGAGGGGCCGCGGGTGCGCATCCGCGAGATCGAGTTCGTCGGCAACGAGGCGTTCCCGGCCGAGCAGCTCGAGGCGCAGATCAAGACCAAGCCGTGGGTCTTCCTGTTCCGCAAGGGCGAGCTCGACGAGGACCAGCTCGTCGAGGACGTCGCCACGGTGGACCGCTACTACAAGGAGCGCGGCTACGTGGACGTGCGGGTCGACCGGCGCATCGAGCTCGGGCAGGACCAGCGCGAGGCCAAGATCGTCTTCGTGGTGAGCGAGGGCCGGCAGTACCGGCTGCGGAACATCGAGATCCGCGGCATGGGCGGCACCAGCCCGCAGGTGATGACCAAGGAGCAGATCGGCAACCTCTCGGTCATCCAGCGCGGCGACCCGTTCCAGCGGAACCTGATCGACAAGACCAGGAAGGCGATCGAGCAGGCCTACCAGGTGATGGGCCACGTGGACGTGCGCGTGGCCGACAACTGGGTGCGCGTCGGGGAGTCGCCGGAGGTGGACCTGCTCCTCACGATCTCCGAGGGCGGGCAGTTCACCACCGGCCTGGTCGACGTGCAGGGCAACCTGGTGACGCGCGACAAGGTGATCCGCCGCCTGGTGCGGTTCCAGCCCGGGCGCCCGATGGACGGCCGCGAGATCAAGAACACCGAGGCGCGCCTGGAGCGCTCGCAGCTCTTCCGCGAGCCGCGCGTGACGCCGCAGCCGCCGTCCGACGAGGAGCCGGGGGTCCGCGACGTGCTGGTCGAGGTGAAGGAGAAGCAGACCGGCTCCGTCAACTTCGGCATCGGCGCGGGCACGGACAGCGGATTCTTCGGCGAGGTGTCGCTGAAGCAGCAGAACTTCGACCTGGCCGACTGGCCGCGGAGCTTCGACGAGTTCGTGGGCGGCCGCGCGTTCCGCGGCGCGGGGCAGACGTTCAACGTGGCCATCGCGCCCGGCATCGAGACCAGCAACTACAACGTCACGGTCGGCGACCCGCACCTGCTGGACTCCGACTGGGGCGGCAACGCCACGCTCAACTACCGCAACCGCATCTACCAGGAGTGGACCGAGGAGCGCCTGAGCGGCATCTTCGGCATCAGCACCGCCATCGGCGACCTCTGGACCTTCTCCGCGAACCCGCGCGTGGAGCGCATCACCCTCACCGACTTCGACTCGACCACGCCGGTGGAGGTGTGGGAGCAGCGCGGCCCGTCGTACAACAGCGCCATCCTGCTGCAGCTCACGCGCACGGAGGTGGACAACATGGCCCGCCCGGGCCGCGGCTCGCAGGTGGAGCTGCAGGCCGGGTACCACGGCGTCTTCGGCGGCGACTACGACTACCCGCAGGTCGGCGTGAGCCTGACGCAGTTCTTCACGACCTACGAGGACTTCCTGGGACGCAAGCAGACGCTGCGCCTGCGGCTGCAGTCCAACTACATCTTCTCGGAGGACGCGCCCGTCTTCGAGCGCTGGTACATGGGCGGCCGAACCATGCGCGGATTCGCGTTCCGGACGGTGAGCCCGAAGGACCAGCGCGCGATCGGCGCCAACCCGCCCGCGACGGAATACGACTCGGGCACCTTCACCCCGGTCGGCGGCAACTTCCTGTTCTTCGCCGGCGCGCAGTACGAGTTCCCCGTGATCGGGGAGTTCCTCTCGTTCGTGACCTTCGTCGACAGCGGCACCGTCAACAACGACGACTGGCTGAACCAGTACCGCGTCGGCGTGGGCGGCGGCCTTCGCATCTACATCCCGCAGTTCGGGCAGGCGCCGATCGCGCTCGACTTCGCCTACCCGCTGGTCAAGCAGCAGTACGACGAGGAGCAGATCTTCAGCTTCACGCTGGACCTGCCCTTCTGACCCCGTGCGGTCCGGCCGGGCGTACACTCCGCGGGATGAACAGCCTTCGCAGCATCGCCGCCGTGGCCGTCGCAGGGGCCGCCGGCGGAGTCCTCGCCACCGCCTCGCACCAGGCCGTCGCCTCCGCCCGCATGGCGCCGGCCCCCGCGCGCGTCGCCACGGTCGACCTGGTGAAGGTCATCGAGCGGCTCGACGAGCGCAGCGACTGGGAGGTGCAGATCGCCGACATCGGCAAGAAGGTGCAGGCGGAGTTCGCCGCCAAGCGCAAGGCGCTCGAGGACATGGCCAAGAAGATGGAGACCGCGCCCGAGGCGGAGCGGGCCGCCCTGCGCGACCGCCTCGCCTTCGACCAGCTCCAGTTCGAGCAGTGGGAGCGGATCAAGAAGGTGGAGATCGACCGCGAGCGCGCCCTGATGTGGCAGAGCATGTACCGCAACGTCCGCGCCGAGAGCCAGAAGCTCGCCGACGCCGACGGGTGGGACGTGGTGCTCGTCAACGACGGCGTCAGCGAGATCCAGCTGCAGCGCGACTCCAAGACGCCGATGGAGCAGCAGGCGCAGGAGCAGATCGTGCGCCGGCGCATCCTCTTCGCCGCCAGGTCCACCGACATCACCGACCAGCTCGTCGTGCGCATGAACAACGCGCGCGCCGCCTCGGGCGCGTCGCCGTCGGCCGGCGCGGCGCCCGCCCCGGCGGCGCCGGCCGCGCCGTCCAAGTGAACGCCCGGACACCCGCACGGACAAGACAAGGGACCAAACGCATGCGCACCGCCACCATCGCCGCAGGACTCGCCCTCGCGGCCCTCGCCGCCGCGGCGGCCTTCCCCGACCGCCCCTCCAAGGTCGCCAGCGTCGACATCGAGCGGATCTTCACCGCCCTCGACGAGCAGAAGTCGATCGAGGCCGACATCAAGCGCCTCGGCGAGCGCATGGCCGCCGAGAAGGACCGGCTGGGGCGCGAGCTCCAGGACCTGAACGCGGAGCTGGAGAGCTACAAGCCGGGTTCCGCCCCCTACAACGAGACGCTCCGCAAGGTCGAGGCCGCCATCGGCGCCATGAGCGCGCAGGACCAGTTCGGCCAGCTGAAGGTGGAGGCGGAGCGCGCCAACGCGATGCGCACGCTGTACGTGCACGTCCGCTCCGCCGCGTCCGCCGTGGCCCGCGACGAGGGCATCGACTACGTGGTGATCAACGACTCGATCCCGCCGATCGAGCCCGCCGGCTTCGTGGCGACCAAGCAGCAGCTGGCCATGCGCCGCGTCCTCTTCGCGGCGCAGGACATGGACATCACCGACGCCGTGATCGCGCGCGCCAACGCCGACTTCAAGGCATCGGGCGGAACCGTGCCGCCGGCAGCCAAGCCATGACCGCGCGCCCGCTGAGCTCGGGCGAGGTCGCGGAGATGGTGCGCGGGACGCTCGTCGGCCCGGCCGACCGCCCGGTGCGGGGCCTGGCCGCCGTCCAGGACGCCCGCGAGGACCAGCTCACCTTCATCGGCGACGACGCCAACGCCGCGCGCTGGGCCGCGTCGTCGGGCGGCACCGCCATCGTCACGCGGGGCATCGCCGTCGCCGGGCACGACCCCTCGCGGCGCGCGCTGGTCGAGGTGGACAACGCCGACCTCGCCATGATCCCGGTGCTCGAGCACTTCTTCCCGGGCGACTGCCTGCCGGACGCGGGCATCGCCGCCGGCGCGACGGTCGACCCCACGGCCTCCGTGCACCCCGAGGCGCGCATCGCGCCGGGCGCGGTGGTGGGCGCGCGCTGCACGGTGGGCCCCCGCGCGGCGATCCACCCCAACGCGGTCCTCTACCCGGACGCGCAGGTCGGCGAGGCGTCGATCGTGCACGCGGGCGCCGTGGTGCGCGAGCGCTGCGTGGTGGGACGCCGCTGCATCGTCGGGCCGAACGCCGTGATCGGCGGCGACGGCTTCGGCTACCGACCGAGCGCGGACGGCAGGAGCGTGCTGCGCATCCCGCACCTCGGCAACGCGGTGCTCGAGGACGACGTCGAGATCGGCTCCGGCACCATGATCGACCGCGGCAAGTTCGGCGCCACCCGCATCGGCGCCGGGACCAAGATCGACAACCTCTGCCAGATCGGGCACAACGTGC
>JBILFU010000295.1:0-2878 GCA_044351405.1 Phycisphaerales bacterium | reverse complement strand
GGTCGGCGAGTTCTCCTGCCAGGTCGCCTGCGACTCGGCGAGCACCACGCGCGAGGCGCCGGTCGCCGGGTCGGTGGCCATGAGCTCCACGCGGTCCTGCCGGCGCGGCGCGCGGAACCAGAGGAGCGCGTCGCCCCTCGGCGACCACTGCACGCCGTACACGTACTGCTCGCGGTCCGGGCCGACGTCCACGGGCACGCGGCGGCGCGCGGCGACGTCGTAGATCTCGAGGTCCGCGACGGCGTTCGGCTCGCCCGGCTTGGGGTAGCGCATCTGCACCGGCTTGGTGCGCGTCGATGCAAGGCCCGCGAGCAGCGTGAAGTCCGGCACGCGCGACTCGTCGAAGTCGTAGTACGCGAGCAGCGAGGAGTCGGGCGACCACCACATCGCGGTCACCTGGTCGAGCTCCTCGCCGTACACCCAGTCGGCGCTCCCGAACCAGCGCAGTCCCGCGCCCTCCTCGGTGACCTGCACGGGCTTGCCGCCGCCCACGGGCTCGAGCCGCACGTTGCCGTCCGCGTGCACCGCGGTCCACGCCCCGTCGGGGCTCGGCACCTGCGTGGCCTGCTGCGCGCGGCCGCCGCGCGGCGCCACGTAGGGCTTGGGCGCGTCCGGCAGCGCGGGAGGCTCGCCGGAGCCCAGCGTGCCGTCCGCCAGCGCGACCGACCGCCAGGACCCCGCGTACTGGAACCACGCGGCGGAGCCGTCGGGCGCCCAGCGCACCTCGCGCACCCGGCCGGCATCGCCCGCGGGGCGCTTCGCCTCCGCGACGCGCGCGCCGCCCGGGAGCTCGGCGATCGGCGCCCACTGCGGTGCGGCGGCCGCGGCCGCGGGAAGGAGGACGATCGCCGCGAGCGCGGCGGCGGCCGGCGCGCGGAAGGTGGCTGCGTGCTGCATGCGGTGCTCCGGGCCCTGCCCGTCAGGAATGCGCGTCGAAGGCGGTCATCGCGCGGAACGCGCGGTAGCGGTCGTTCACCTGCCCGGCGTCGAGGCGCGCCAGCCGCTCCAGGCCGAACGCCTCGATCGTGAAGCTCGCGAGCACGGTGCCCCACGCCATCGCGTGGCGGAGCGTGTCGAAGTCGTGGCGGCCGGCGCGCGCGACGTGCGCCATGAAGCCGCCGGCGAAGGTGTCGCCGGCGCCGGTCGGGTCCACCACCTGCGCAAGGTCCGCGGGGAACGCCGGGACGCTCGCCACGCCGTCGCGGTGGATGAGGATCGCGCCGTGCTCGCCCTTCTTGACCACGACGAACGCCCGCGGCCCGGCCTCGAGCACCTGCCGGCCCGCGGTCACCGCGTTTCGGCAGTCGGTGAGCTGCATCGCCTCCTCGTCGTTCATGATGACGCCGTCCACCTCGGAGAGCAGGTTCATGAGCTCCGGACGCGCGATGTTGATCCAGAGGTCCATCGTGTCGCAGACGGCGAAGGGCCGCTGCGGGAACTGGCGCAGGAGGTCAAGCTGCACCAGCGGGTGGGTGTTCGCCAGGAACGCCACCTTGCTGTCGCGGTACTTGGTCGGCACCTTCGGGGGCGCCTCCTCCAGCACGCCGAGGCGCGTGAACAGCGTCTCGCGGCGGTTCATGTTGTCGAAGTAGCGCCCGCCCCACGCGAAGGTCTGGCTCGACGGCCGGCGCTCCAGGCCGTCGAGGCACACGTTGCGGAACGCGCGCAGCTGGCGCTCGTGCGCCTCGGGCCAGTCGCCGCCCACCGCGCCCACCACGCGTACCGGCGCGAGCTGGCTGGCGGCGGCGGCGAAGTACGCGCAGCTCCCGCCCAGGACGCCGGACGCCTCGCCGGTCGGTGCGTGCAGGGTGTCGATGCCGATCGTGCCGGTGACGAGGAGGGACATCCGCGCGAGTGTACGCGGATCAATCCCCGGATTCGGACGGCTTCGACCACCCGAGGCCGAACGGGACGCCCATGAGCGTGCCCGCCACCACGTCGAGCGGCATCGCCGTGGACCACCCCGGCAGCGCCCGCAGCGCCACCGCCTGGTCGAGCGGGGCCTTCATGGTGAGCGCGGTCCAGAGCTGCGCGAGCCCGACCGCGAGGACGGGCGCCGCCATCAGCAGGATCGGCTGCGCCCCGGCCAGCATGCGCCGGGCAGCGAACGCGGTCGCCACGCCACCGAGCGCCGCGCCGAAGACCGCCTGACCCTTCATGTCGGTGCGGCAGACGAGCCACATGGCGGCCACCGAGAGCAGGCCCGCGGCCATGGAACGCAGTGCGTCGACGTTGAAGACCTCCGCTCGGAACGGCCCGCGGGGCGAGCGGGCAGGCATGTCCGGGAGCGGCCCGGAGACGGCGAACACCGCGGCCGACGCGCCGAGCGCCACGGCGGAGAGGACCAGCGTCTCGACCGCCATGGGCAGGAGGCCGGTGCCGCCGAAGGCGGCGTCCGCGATGGTCCCGCACCTGCCGGCCGCCGCGAACGCGCCGCATCCCAGGACGAAGAGGCCGACCGCGGCGTTGAGGAGCCGACCGACCATGCACGCGATCCCCGCCCACAGCGCGAACGCCGTGCCGAGGGCGACGGCGGCCGGCACCGGACGCTCCGCCGAGGAGAGCGCGCACGCGGGCATGGCGCGGTCGTCGTGCAGCCACGGCACGAGCGGCACCGCCACCAGCACGCAGGCGGCGACCCCCACCGTGAGCACGGAGTAGCGGACGGCGGCGCGGTCGGCGAGGGCGGTCTCGGCCATGCGCGTGTGCTACCACGCGGCGCGCGCCCCGGGCAAGCGCGGCGGGCGTATCTTGCGGACCGATGCAGCCGAACGCAGCGCCCCGAAGGTCCGTCGAGCTCGACGGCGGCCCGCTCGCCATCGAGGCCGTCGCGGCCGTCGCTCGCGGCCGGGCGCCGCTCGCGCTTTCGCCCGCGGCG
>JBILFU010000037.1:0-10712 GCA_044351405.1 Phycisphaerales bacterium | reverse complement strand
CGAGCACATCGCCATCGACGCGGCGCGGACGCGGTCGCCGAAGACCTGCGCCGCGAACGCGTAGCGCGAGCCGTCCGGGTTGCGGCACAGGCAGTCGGTGAGGGCGAGCGGCGCGGTGTCCTTGGGGAGCTGCGGGTTTCGGCCGCCCGGCGGCGCCACGAGGTCCACGCGCACCGGCACCGACCGGCACAGCGTGAACGCGTCCAGGTCGTCGCCGAGCGAATCCCAGCGCAGGCCCGAGCCGGCGAAGGCGCCGCGGACCGTCCCCTCGAGCGCGGCGAAGTCCTGCGCGGAGAGCACGTCGTCCGGTCCTCCGCCGGCCGACGTCGCGAACCACCCGAGCGGCTGCCCGCGGCCCGCGGCGAGCGCGAGCGCCGCGGTCCACGCGGGGTCGTCGGCCGCGGTGCCGACGATGCCGGCGGGCAGGATGCCGGCCGCCTGCATGGCCGCGATCGCGCCCTTGGCGGGGTCGCCGCCCCACGCCAGGGCCACCGCGGCGTCGCAGCGCGCCGGAAGGCTTGCGGCATCGGGCGCCGGCCCGCCGACGGACGCGCGGCGCAGCACCTCCGAGGGCCGGAAGGCGCGCACGAAGCGGGGCGCGAACGCATCGTCCTCGAAGAGGACCGGCCAGCGCGCCCTGGGCGTCCAGCGCGAGATCTCCGCGATGTAGGTGGCCTCGTCGGGCACGAGCACCACGCGGTCGACCACCGCGATGGCGCTCTCGACCCCGAAGGAGCGCATGCCGAGCCGCGCGAACCACGGCGCCTTGGCCAGGCGCTCCGCGGCGGCGGCGGCCGGGTCCTCGGCCGCGAGCGACGCCGGCGGCGCGGGTGCCGGCACCTGCGCGGGCGCCCCGTCCTGCGCGGCGGCGATCGACAACGCGACGAGGATCGCCGAGGCGGTCATGACGCGATCATAGGGTTCCGCAAGCCACGGGCCTCATCCGACCGAGGCGCGCCACGCCCATGCGGCGAGGAGCGCACCGAGCGCCGGGCCCGCGAGCGAGATCCATGCGTCGCGCCAGTCGGTGCGCGCCTTGCCCGGCAGCGGAAGCGCGGCGTGGATCAGGCGACCGCACGGCCCCAGCGTGGCGATCACCGGCGCCCCCGATCCGCCGAAGCCGGCCAGGATCGCGAAGAGCGCCGCGCCCGCGACGGTCGCCGCCTCGGCCCGGCGCGCGAGCGCGAAGGGAGGCTGGATCGCGGCGGCGGATGCCTCCGCGCCGTCGCCGACCGAGGCCCCGCACACCAGCCGGAGCATCACGAAGACCAGGAGCCCCGCAGCGACGGCCGAGGCCGCGAGCGCGGAGAGCGGCGCGCGCACCTCGGGCGTGCGCCAGAGCGCGGCCGCGGCGCTGCCCGGGTCGCGCGCCAGCTGCGGCACGAACGCCAGCATCGCCACGGCCATTCCCGCGAGCGTCCCGGCGAACTGCCCGCCGACTCGACCCGCCGCCTCCGCGCCCGGGCACCGGTCGACCATCCACGCGGCGAGCGTCACCGCCGGGTTGAGGTGCGCGTCGCCGCGCGGCGCCGCGAACATGGCGGCACAGAGCGCCGCGCCCCAGGCCGCCGCGAGCGCGGCGTGCGACATGCCCGAGCCCGCGGTGCGCGCCAGTCGCGCGCTGCACCACGCGGCGGTGCCGATGGCGACCAGCACGAAGGTGCCGACGAACTCGCTTGCGGCGGGAGTCATGCCGCGGAGTCTAGGGCGCGGCCGCGGCGCATCCGGCGCCGCCCGCAACTCACATGGCGCTGCCGAGCCCCATGACGCGGCGCCAGGTGCTCACCTGCCCAAGGTGCATCTGCACGTGGCCGATGCAGAGGAACGTGATCGCCCCGCCCTTGTGCGGGAACATCTCGCGGAAGCGGCCCTCGGCGGGGTTCTCCTCGGCGAACACCGAGTCCGGCGCGGTCTCGAGCGCCTTGGCCACCGCGCGGTAGCCGGCGAAGAAGTGGCCCATCACCTCTTCCTTCGACGGATAGTCGCCGGGCGTCGCCTCGACGCCCGCCTTGAAGCGGTCGTCCCAGCCGGCCGGGTTCGGCACCACGAGGTCCGGGCGCCCGAGCATGCCGAGCGCGCGATGCGGGTAGATGGCCAGGTGCCCCATGTAGAAGGCCGGGCACACCACGTCCTTCGCGGGGAAGTGCGCGAACCTCTCCGCGGGGATCGAGGCGGTGAGCACCTCGGCGTAGCCGAGGCCGATGTTGAGGCCGGAGAGGACGTAGCTGGCGTATGGCATGGGACGCGCAGTCTAGGCGCGCGCCCGTCTCAGCCGCCGACGCAGCGGTCGTACAGCGACTGCGCCGCCGCGGCGTCGACCGTGCCGCGCACGATCGCCCGCCCGTCGGGGAAGACGGTGAGGCCCAGGCCCCCCGCGACCGCGCCGACGAGGAGCCCGTCCGCGATCGCGAATTCGCCCACCGCGGCGAGCCGGCCGCGCATGCGCGCGAGGTCCACCGCGCCCGCCGCGGCGGGAAGCACCTGCACGGCGTTGCGGCCGCAGAGCACGGTGCAGCGCCCGGCGCCGGCACCGGCGAGGAACTCGAACCGCCGCGCGCCGCAGCAGGGGCAATCGGCGCGCGCCGCGCCCGCGAGGGGCACCCGCACCGTGCGGTTCGCCGCGAGGTCGACCGACCAGAGCGACAGGTCCAGGAGGTCCGCACGCCCGGCGAGGATCTTCAGCACCTGCGCCGCGGCGTGCGCGCCCACCGCCGCCACCGCGGGCCCGAACACGCCGGCCGTGTCGCACGTCTCGCCCTCGCCCGCGGGCGGCAGGTCGGGAAACACGCAGCGCAGGCACGGCGCGTCGGCGCGCGCGAGGCCCGTCGCCGCGGCCGCGCCCGCGAGCACCGGCATCGACGTCCCGCGGAACGCCACCGCCCCCGCGTGCACGAACGGCCTGCCGAGCTTCACGGCCGCGTCATTGAGCAGGTACCGCGTGGCGTAGTTGTCCAGCCCGTCGACCACGACGTCGCAGTCGGCGACGAGCTCCTCCGCGTTCGCCGCGCCGAGGTGCTCGACGCACGCGTGCACCCGCAGCGAAGGGTCGATCGCCTGCACGCGGCGCCGGGCCGCCTCCGCCTTCGGCGCGCCGGCGCGCGCGTCCGCGTCCACGAAGAGCGACTGCCGCTGCAGGTTGGTGAGCTCGACCACGTCGCGGTCGACGAGCGTCAGCGTGCCGACGCCGGCGCGCGCCAGCAGGTCGATCGCCGCGCAGCCGAGCGCGCCGCAGCCCACGACGAGCGCATGTGAAAGGCGCAGGCGCTCCTGGGCGCCTGCGCCGAATCCGGGCAGGATTTCCTGGCGGTGGTGGCGCGTCACCGGGGACGGGCCGACCGGCCGCACGGGATCACCACGCGAAGTGGGCGAACGCCTTGTTGGCGTCGGCCATGCGGTGGGTGTTTTCCTTGGTGGTCACGGCCTTGCCCTCGTTCTTGGCCGCGTCCATGAGCTCCTTGGCCAGGCGCAGGTGCATCGGGCGGCCGCGCTCCTCGCGGATGGCCTCGATGATCCAGCGGAAGGTCAGGCTCTGCTGCCGGCGGCGGTTCAGCTGCATCGGCACCTGGTAGTTGGCGCCGCCGACGCGCTTGGAGCGGACCTCGACCACCGGGCGCACGTTGTCGCACGCCTTCTGGAACAGCTCGATGGCCGTCTTCGGGAGGTTCTCGTTCTTGTCCTTGTCCAGGCGGCCCTGGATCTCGTCGAACGCGCGGTAGACCACGCGCGTCGCGGCGCCCTTGTTGCCCCCGCGCATCATGCAGTTGATGAACTTGCTGACGACCTTGTCCTGGTAGCGGGGGTCGGGCTTGAGCTGCGTCTCGCTGGCGGTGAACTTCTTCGGCATCGGTGTCTCCTCTGGCGGTTCCGGCTGCTGCCGGGGTCTTCATCCCGTCCAGGACGGGCGTCCGTGGACATGGGCGGGATTACTCGCCGATCGTGGTGATGGCGGCGCGCGGGACCTTCCCGCGGCCAAGGTGCGGTCGGTTACTTCTTCTTCGCGGCGGCGGCGGCCTTCTTCTTGACGCCGTACTGCGAGCGGCCCTTCTTGCGGCCCTCGACGCCGAGGCAGTCGAGCGTGCCGCGGACGACGTGGTAGCGGACGCCGGGCAGGTCGCGGACGCGGCCGCCGCGCACGAGCACGATCGAGTGCTCCTGCAGGTTGTGGCCCTCGCCGCCGATGTAGGCGGTGACTTCCTTGCCGTTCGAGAGGCGGACGCGGGCCACCTTGCGGAGCGCCGAGTTCGGCTTCTTCGGGGTGACGGTCTTCACCTGGAGGCACACGCCGCGCTTCTGCGGGCACGCGGCGAGGTCCTTGACCTTCGACTTCGCGTCCGGGGAGCGGCGGGGCTTGCGAACGAGCTGGTTGATCGTGGGCATGGTGTCTGCTGCGTTTCCGGTTTCGGGGGAAGGGACAACGATATCCGAGGCCGCGCGCGGCCGCAAGGGTTGCGCCGCACCGAGCCGCGCACGGCGAGGGCAGTTATGAGCCACGCAGCCGCACGGAACCGCCGCTCGAGCGCACCTCCTCGATGGCGGCCACGGCGAGTCGGTCGCAGCGCTCGTTCTCGGGGTGCTCGTTGTGGCCCCGGATCCACGCAGCGCGCACGCGGACGCGGGAGCGCTGCGCGTCGAGCAGCTCCCAGAGCTCGCGGTTGAGGACCGGCTTCTTGTCGGCCTTGCGCCAGCCCCGGCGCTTCCAGCCGTCCATCCACTCGTTGAGGCCCTTCACGCAGTACTCGCTGTCGGTGGTGACGAGCACCTGCGCGCCGTCGGGCACGCACTCCAGGCCACGGATCATGGCAAGCAGCTCCATGCGGTTGTTCGTGGTCGCCGGTTCGCCGCCGCTCTCGACCCGCTCGCCGTCGATGCCCGGGCCGCGCAGGATGAAGCCCCAGCCGCCCGGGCCCGGGTTGCCGGAGCACGCCCCGTCGGTGAACAGTTCGAACGAGTGCATCTGCGGATCGAGATTACCGGATGCGAAGCCTCCGCCGGCCCCGCCGCCCCCGCGACCCTTGCATGCGTGCGGCAGGTTCCGCTACCATCGTCCCCCCTGCCCCGAGCGGACCGGATTCCCGGCTGCCGCGCACGGGCCATCGACGACAGAGGTCCACACATGCTCCCCGCATTCCGATCGTCTCCCGGCCGCACCCGCCGCCGCCGCGCCCACCACGCGCTGTCGTCCGCGCACACCGTCACCTGCCCCAACTGCGGCGCCACCAAGCGCCCGCACTGCGCCTGCCGCGACTGCGGCTACGTGCGCCCCGGCCTGCAGCTGAAGGTGGCGCAGCCCTCGGCGTAAGCCAGGGGCCGCGCGGCAACCGCCATGCGCATCGCCGTCGACGTGATGGGGGGCGACAACGCCCCCGACCAGATCCTCAAGGGCTGCATCCAGGCGATCCCGCTGCTGTCGCACGACGACCGGCTGGTGCTCGTCGGCGACGAGTCGACGATCAAGGACGGCCTCTCCGAGCGCGGCTTCGCGAAGGACACGCGGGTCGAGATCGTCGCGACCACCGAGGTCATCGGCATGGACGAGCCGCCCGTCGAGGCGATGAAGTCCAAGAAGAACTCCTCGATCGTGGTGATGAACCAGATGGCGTCGCCGCGCGCGGAGAACCGCGTCGACGTCGTCATCAGCGCCGGCAACACGGGCGCGTGCGTCGCGGCGAGCCAGTACTTCATGCGCCGCCTGCCGGGCGTGGTGCGCCCCGGCATCTGCGTGACCATCCCGACCTTCAGCGGCCCGATCATCCTGATCGACGTCGGCGCGAACATCGAGCCGAAGCCCAGCCACCTCGCGCAGTACGGCGTGATGGGCGACGTGTACGCCCGCGAGATCCTGGGCATCAAGAGCCCGCGCGTGGCGCTGATGAACGTCGGCGGCGAGGAGCAGAAGGGAACGGACCTGATGCGCCAGGCGCGCGACATGGTCCGGCAGTTCGAGAACCTCAACTTCACCGGCTTCGTCGAGGGCCGCGGCGTGTTCGACGGCGAGGCCGACGTGGTGATCACGGACGGCGTGGTCGGCAACGTCATGCTGAAGCTCGCCGAGGGGCTCTCCAGCGGCATCTTCAAGGCGCTCGCGCACCAGGTGCTCGAGAGCGACCCGGACCTCGTGCTGCGGCTCGAGGGCGTGATCAAGAGCCTCTACGCGAAGTACGACTACCACGAGTACGGCGGCGCGCCCCTGCTGGGCGTGAACGGCGTCTCGCTCATCAGCCACGGGTCGAGCAAGGACCGCACGATCAAGAACGCCGTCCTGCGGGGCAAGGCCTTCGCCGAGGCGCGCATCAACGAGAAGATCGTGGCGCGGCTCGCGACCGTGAAGATGGAGCAGGTCGAGGCATGACGCAGCCGTTCGGGCGCGGAGTGCGCATCGCCGGGACCGGCCGGGCCGTCCCCGCGAAGGTGGTCACCAACGACGACCTGGCGAAGATCGTCGACACGAGCGACGAGTGGATCGTCCAGCGGACCGGGATCCGCGCACGCCACATGGCCTCGGACGCGGAGACGGTCTTCTCGCTCGGCCGCGACGCCCTGCTCGAGGCGCTCGGCCGCGCCGGCGTGCGCGGCGACGAGCTGGACATGATCATCGTCGCGAGCGTGAGCGGCGAGATGCTCTGCCCGTCGACCGCCGCGCGCATCGGCGAGGCGGTGGGCGCCGACGACGCCGCGGTGTTCGACCTGGCGGCCGCGTGCAGCGGCTTCCTCTACGGCATGAACCTGGCGGACACGATGATCCGCTGCGGGCGCGCCGAGAAGATCGCCGTGATCGGCGTCGAGGTGCTGACCCGGCTGGTCGACTGGAACGACCGCACGGTGTCGATCATCTTCGGCGACGGCGCCGGCGCCGCGGTCTTCGTCGCCGACACCGACCCGCGCAAGGGATGCGTGCACCAGACCATGCACGGCGACGGCCGGCTCTGGCGCACCCTCTACCACCCCAAGCTCGACCGCGACGTCCCCGAGAACGACACGGCGAACCCGATCCGCCTGGGCCACCTGCGCATGCACGGCCGGGAGATCTACAAGTTCGCGGTGACGCGCTTCCAGGAGGCGATCCAGGACGCGCTCGATCGCACCGGGCTGAAGGTGGACGACGTGCAGCACTACATCTGCCACCAGTCCAACCTGCGGATCATCGAGAGCGCGGTGGAGAAGCTGAAGCTGCCGCCGGAGCGCGTGTACGTGAACATCGACCGCTACGGGAACACCAGCGCGGCGAGCATCCCCATCTGCCTCGACGAGCTGAGCGAGGCCGGACGGATCGAGCCGGGCAGGCCCATCGTGCTGGTGGCCTTCGGCGCCGGCGTGACCTGGGCATCGTGCGTCTGGAACACCTGACGAAAGGAGCGAGCATCGTGACCGCCGGATACGTCTTCCTCTGCCCCGGGCAGGGCGCGCAGGTCGTCGGCATGGGCAAGGCCTGGGCCGAGCAGAGCGCGGCCGCCGCGAACATCTTCCGCACCGCCGACGAGGTCACGAGCCTCGGCGCGCGGCGCCTGAGCGAGTTCTGCTTCGACGGCCCGCAGGAGGAGCTCAACCGCACCGACGTCAGCCAGCCCTCGCTCTTCACGTGCGGCATCGCCTCGCACGCGGCGCTCATGGACCGCCACCCCGGCATCGTGACCGCGGCGGCGAACGGGCTGTCGCTCGGCGAGTACACGGCGCTCTGCATCGCGGGCGCATTCACGTTCGCGGACGGGCTGCGCCTGGTCGCCACGCGCGGCCGCCTCATGCAGCAGGCGGCGGAGGCGTCGAAGGGCGGCATGGTCGCGCTGATCGGCGCCGAGGAGGCGCAGGCGCAGGAGCTGTGCTCCGCCGCGGCCGGCGGCGAGGTGCTGGTGCCCGCAAACTTCAACGCACCCGGGCAGATCGTGGTCTCGGGCTCCCTGGGAGCCTGCGACCGCGCCGTCGAGGTGGCCGGGAAGATGGGCCTCCGCGCCACCAAGCTCGCGGTCGCGGGCGCGTTCCACAGCCCCCTGATGGCCCCCGCCGCCGAGGGCATGGCACGGGCGCTCGAGCACGTCGAGCTGAAGCCGCTCGCCGTCGACGTCTGGAGCAACGTGACCGGCCTGCGCCACGAGCGGAGCGACCCGGCCCGGCTGCGGAAGCTCCTGGTGGACCAGATCGTCTCCCCGGTACGATGGAGCCAGTCCTGCACGGACCTGATCGGCGCGACGAAGGCCGCCGGAGGCGCAACCTTCCACGAACTGGCGCCGAACACGGTCCTCAAGGGGCTGATGCGCCGCATCGATCGATCCGTCGAGGTGACCAACCATGACCAACCGCAACGAGACCAAGCTGCCCAGCCCGCCGTCTGAGGCGCGCGTCCTGGCCGCCGCGCGCGGCGCGGGCCTGGCCGCCATCGCGCTTGCCGCCGCCGTCGCCGTCGCCCCGCTCGCCGGCTGCGGGGGCGAGGAGGAGCAGGCGGCCGTCGCGCCGGCCCCGCCCCCGCCGCCGCCCCCGCCGCCGCCCGAGGCGCCCAAGGTCACGCCCGTCGCCCAGCTCATGAAGGAGCTCGGCATCAGCCCGAAGATCCGCATGCAGGAGGACCAGGCCCCGGACACCGACCCGGAGCGGGTCGCCGTGCTGAGGTTCTTCGATGCGTTCGCCAAGTCCGCGCCGCAGGGGATCGCGCCGGCCCTCAGTCCGATCGACCGCGCCACCCTCGAGGCCTCGATGCGCGGCGATGCGCTGAAGCGCGAGTGCGACGCCGTCTCGCGCGTCGACCTGTTCGCGTCCTCCAGCCTGTCGGACCTCCGCAAGGGAGACGACGGCAAGGACGCGTCGGCCTGGCCGGAGGACGCGCCGACCAAGGACGCAGGGTGCGTGATGGCGGTCTTCCGCGCCGGCGGCAGGACCGAGGCGCAGCTCTGGGTGTTCGAGGTGCAGGGCGAGGGCCGCAAGGTCGCCAAGCAGGTGTTCCACAGCGTCTACCAGCCGCAGGACGTGATGAGCAAGGTGAGCGGGAGCTCGCTGCGGTCGGCGTGGATGGCGCTGGTGCGCAAGGAACTCGCCGTCGCGTCGCTGCCCGACGAGGCCCTGAAGCCCGTCGCGCGCGTCGAGACGCAGGAGGCGCCGGAGCGGTCCCGGGAGGGCGGCACCAGCGGCCCGATGGGCATGCCGCCGATGCGCAACCGCCCGAAGCCGGGCTCGGTCGACCCGCCGAAGAACTTCCCGACGCGCTGACGCGGCCGCGAGGCCACTACACTCCGCCCTCCCCGATACGGACGAGGAGGTCCTGCCATGGAGAAGCGCGTCGCGATCGTCACCGGAGCAAGCAGGGGCATCGGCCGCGCCATCGCGCGCCGCCTGGCCAGGGACGGGCGCCACGTCGTGGCCGTCGCCCGGAACGCGGAGCAGCTGAACGCGCTCGCGGCGGAGATCGCCGCGGAGGGCGGCTCCTGCGAGGCCCGCACCTGCGACATGGCGGACGGCCAGGCCGTGCAGCGGATGGTCGAGGAGGTCGCCGAGAGGCACGGACGCCTGGACATCCTGGTGAACAACGCCGGCATCACCAAGGACGGCCTGCTGATGCGCATGTCCGACCAGGACTTCGACGACGTCGTCAACGTCAACCTGCGCTCGGTGTTCGTCGCCTGCCGCGCGGCGGCGCGACCGATGATCCGCGGCAAGTTCGGCCGCATCGTCAACATCGGCAGCGTCAGCGGCGTCGAGGGCAACAAGGGCCAGGCCAACTACTCCGCCGCGAAGGCGGGGCTGATCGGCCTCTCCAAGAGCGTGGCCAAGGAGCTCGGCTCCAAGGGCGTGACGGCCAACGTCGTCGCGCCCGGCTTCGTGGAGACGGACATGACCGCGTTCCTCGGCCCGGACGACAAGAAGAAGGTCTGCGAGCACATCACCGTCGGGCGGCTCGGCGTGCCCGAGGACATCGCGGCGGCCGTCTCCTACCTGGCCGCCGACGACGCCGGCTACGTCACCGGGCAGGTGCTGGTGGTCGACGGCGGCCTCCCGATGTGAGGCCTGCGGGCCGCGGAAGCCGATCTTTCCGGCCATCGGTCCGGTTCGGCCCGCCGACGGTCCCCCCGAGGATCGGCTATAGTCCGCCCTTCACCAAGGGGCCGGAAACCTCCGGCCGCCCGCAACCCTCCCAAAGGAGAGAGCCGTGACCAAGGACGAGATCGAGCCGCAGGTGATCGCGGTCGTCGCCGAGAAGCTTTCGGCGGACAAGGACAAGATCAACCGCAACACCAACTTCACCAGCGACCTGAACGCCGACAGCCTGGACCTGGTGGAACTGGTGATGGAGCTCGAGGAGCGCTTCGACATCCAGATTCCGGACGACCAGACCAGCAAGATCCTCACGGTCGGCAACGCCGTGGACTTCATCCACGAGCAGATGCAGACCAAGGGCACGAAGTGACCGACCGGCCGACCGGACGGCCAACCTGAAGCAAACCCCGCGCCCCGGCCCAAGCGGGCCGGGGCGCATTCCTTCCGCCACCCCAGACCACCACCCATGCGGACGATCACCCTCCGTCGCGTCGTCGTCACCGGCCTCGGCGCCGTGACCGACGTGGGCAACACGGTCCCCGAGTTCTGGAAGTCCCTCGTCGAGGGGCGTTCGGGCATCGGCCCGATCACGAGCTTCACGCCGACGCCCGAGTGGACGGTGAACTTCGCCGGCGAGGTCCGGGACCTGCACCCGGAGAAGCGGATCGACCCCAAGTCGATCTCGCGCATGGACC
>JBILFU010000293.1:0-2883 GCA_044351405.1 Phycisphaerales bacterium | reverse complement strand
CGCCTCGCTCGAGAGCCCGGCGGGCTTGCGGAGGACGGCGTCGCGGTCGCCCCGCAGGACGACGTCCGCCGGCCCGAGCACGGCGTCAGCCCCCGCGCGCACGGAGTTCCGCCTCCACGACGGGCAGCATCTGCCGCGCCACCGGCGCGAGCGGCTCGGGCCATGCCCCCGGCGCAGCCTCCTTCACGGCCGCGCACTCCCAGCTCTCGACCGGGACCGGCGGGGGCGCGGCATCCATCGCGAAGACGATCTCCCAGCTGCGCGCGACGGGATCGAAGAGGAGCGCGCGCGTCGCGGGCGGCGCGACCGGCGCCCAGCCCGTCTCCTCGCGCAGCTCGCGCACGATCATCTCCGCGGGCGGCACGCCCGGCTCGAGCGTGCCCGCCGGGGCGAACTCCCACATCCCGGCGTAGTTGAGCGTGCCCTCCCCGCGTCGCGCCATCAGGACCCGCCCGGCAGGCGTGAAGCAGACGGCCTTCACGCCGAGCGGCCGGATGCCGGTGTCGAGCCCGTCGCGCCCGACCGCATGGAAGCGGTAGCTCGCCTGGATGCAGTGGAGGGTCACGCCGCCGTGGCCGTTCCTGCTGTGGCCGAGGACGTGCAGCATGGGCCCGTCGTGGGCGCGCGGGACGCGGCGGCAGAGGGCCTCCCACGCGGCATCCACGGCGTCGAGCGAGACCCCGGCCGGCACGAACCGGCCCTCGACCACCGAGAGCTGCGCCGGTCGGCGCAGGGCGATCAGGCGGTCGGGGGCGGCGATCCGGGCATCCACGGCGGGTCGAATCTACACTCCGCGGCACATGAGCAACATGAAGACCTCGACGACGCAGCAGTCCGCGGAAACCCATCCGTCCGGCCTGTTCCTCCTCTTCTTCGTCGAGATGTGGGAGCGCTTCTCCTTCTACGGGATGCGCGCCCTGCTCACCTTCTACCTGATCAAGGGTTTCCTGAAGGCCGACGACGCCCGCGCCTACGCCATCTACGGCGCCTACGGCGCGCTCGTCTACGCGACCCCGTTCCTCGGCGGCATCTTCGCGGACCGCTACATCGGTGCCCGCCTCGCCGTGATCTGGGGCGGCCTGCTGATGGCGGCAGGCCACCTCCTCATGAGCATCGAGCAGGAATGGGCGCTCTTCGGCGCGCTCGGGCTGCTGATCGTCGGCAACGGCTTCTTCAAGCCGAACATCTCGACGATGGTCGGCACGCTCTACCCCGAGAAGAGCACGAAGCGCGACGCGGGATTCACGATCTTCTACATGGGGATCAACCTGGGCGCCGCGCTCGCGCCGCTCGTCTGCGGCTACATCGGCGAGACCTACGGCTGGCACTACGGCTTCGGGCTGGCCACGATCGGCATGCTCGTCGGCCTGGCGACCTTCATCCTGACGGCGGCGGCCCGCGCGCTGATCCTCCTCGCCTCGCTCGCGATCGTCGGCACGATGTTCTGGTTCTCGCGCGGCGACGCCACGCAGACCCTCCTCAACCTGCCGATCGCGATCGCGCTCCTCGGCGCGGGCGCGGTGAGCTTCGTGAAGCTCGGCTCGGGCGGGCTGCCGGAGGGTACGGGCGCCCCGCGCGACGCGGACGGCAAGCCCTGCGCACCCCGGATGCTCGGGCCGATCGTCCTCGGCACCGTCGCCGCGGTGCCGGTCTTCGCGCTCCTCGTCTCCCACAACCAGTACGCGGCGTGGGTGCTCAACGCGGTCGGCGTCCTTGCGTTCGGCTCGATCATCCTCACTGCGCTGAAGAGCGAGCGGGTCGTGCGCGACCGCCTCACGGTGGTGCTCGTCCTCTGCTTCTTCAGCATGCTCTTCTGGGCGTTCTTCGAGCAGGCCGGTTCGAGCGTCAACAACTTCACCGACCGCAACGTCGACCGCGTCTCGGGCGGCACGCAGGTCGTCGCGGGCCAGTCGTACTCCGACGTCGTGGTGACGCAGGAGTTCCTCGGCGTCGACGTGAACGGCAGGACCTGGACGCTCACCGACATCGAGGTCGCGCAGAAGGCAGAGGCCGAGGACAAGCCCGAGGGCCGCGTCACCTTCACCGCGGACGAGGAGGACGTGACCAAGGGGCTCGTCGTCGGCGGCAGCGAGGTGAAGGCATCCGTCTTCCAGGCGGTGAACCCGACGTTCATCCTGCTCTTCGGGCCGGTGTTCAGCTGGCTGTGGGGCGCGCTCGGCCGCCGCGACCCGAGCGCGGGCGTGAAGTTCGCGCTGGGGCTCCTCCAGCTCGGCGCCGGGTTCGGCTGCTTCTGGATGGGCGCGCAGCAGGCCGACGGCAACGGCATGGTGGCCATGGAGTGGCTGCTGCTCGGCTACCTGCTGCAGACGACCGGCGAGCTCTGCCTCTCGCCCGTGGGCCTCTCGCTCGTCACCAAGCTCTCGCCGGCCTCGATCGTGAGCACGATCATGGGCGCCTGGTTCCTGGCGACGGCGTTCAGCCACCTGGTGGCCGCCGGCATTGCCAAGATGACGGGCGTCCAGGAGGGCGGCGAGGGCGCCGCGATCCCGCCGCCCACCGAGACGGTCAACGTCTACGGCGACGTCTTCGGCGGCATCGCGCTGGCGGCGTGCGCGGCGGGGGTGCTGCTCCTCTTCATGTCCCCGTGGCTCAAGGCGAAGATGCACCTGAGCGACTCCGAGGCCGCGGGCCACGGCGCGCACTGACAGGGCGACGCGCGGCAGGCACGCCGGACGGCGCGCTCACCCCGCCCCGTCGCGCACGAAGGTCATGCGCTCGTAGTCCTTGCGCACGCCCGGGAAGGCGAGCGTGCGGTTGTGCATGCTCACGTACACGCCCGGCGGGAGTATCTGCACCGCGCACAGCGCCTCCGTGAGGTTCTGCACGCTGTCGGTGCGGCGGAGCTCGTACGGACGCATCGCG
>JBILFU010000294.1:0-2883 GCA_044351405.1 Phycisphaerales bacterium | reverse complement strand
GCTCTTCCCGCGCCTCATCGACCGAAACCGCATGGCCGACCAGGTGGCCGCCAACCGTGCCACGGGCCTCCAGAACCGACCGCTCTTCGGCGAGTACCTCGCCCGCAGCGACTTCCCGCGCCTGCCGCCCTCGGCCGTGCTCGACGCCGACTTCGGGGCCGGGGCGCAGCACTTCCCCGAGATGACGGGGATCCGCTACGGCGTGGATCCGCTCGACTTCATGGACAACCGCACGCTCGGCGGGCCGCCTGCCACCGGAGGGGCGGCCACGCCGGACGGCATGGTGGACGGCTACAACTTCGCGCCGTTCTCGGTCATCCCGTACACCAACTGGCCGGCCCGGTACGGCTACATCCCCGGGGAAAGCGGCCCCTACGGTTCCTCCGTCGGTAATCCCGGCTTCGGCGACTCGCGGTGGCTCGCCAGCACCGAGCCGCTCCGCGCGCGGGTGGTACGCGAGGTGGTGTCGCCCATCATGCCGGCGCCGCCCAACCCGCGGCAGCCGCTCAACATCACGTCGCAGTGGAGCAACCTGGCGCTGTCGCCCCAACGCGCACCGATCCTCGACCCCGAGGGCCTCGGCTTCAGCCACTGGCCCCACCTGAGCTGGATCGCCACGCCGGAGAACGGTTTCCGCGTGGCATGGAACATCGCGGCGCTCGACCCGCTGCCGAACGGGCAGGGCGAGTACCTGACCAACGGCGGCGAGTCGGGGGTGCTCACGGGCAATCCCGGCACCGTGGCCGGGGAACTTGCGCTCGGCATTCCCTACGAGCAGTGGCTCACCAACGTGGCGCCGGCCGAGGCGGCGGTGCTCGGCGCCGATCCGAGCGGATTCCTGGTCCTCGACCGCGACGCGTGGCGGGCGAGGGTCCGCGAGTGGTTCAACGTCGGGGTCGCGGCCCTCAACCCGGACGCTCCCGCGCCGCACGAGCAGATCGTCCGGGGCGTGGGAGCGGCGGGGCAGGTGCTGGCGGGCCCTGCCGGTGCGCAGCGCCGCGCGCAGGCCCTCCCGAACTTCCTGCAGCTGGCCGCCTTCGGGACGCCCGCCGACGAGTTCCGCGTGGAGACGGTGGGCGGCGGACCGGTGCCCCATTCCCGCAACCTGGTGTCCCGCACGTTCGCCGACGCCGACGGCGACGGCTGGACCGACTCGTTCTGGTTCCTCGCGCCCAGCTCGAGCGACCGCGGCACCCGCCAGCTGGTGGCGGTCCGCATCGTCGACAACAGCGCGATGGTGAACGTCAACACGGCCACGCGGTTCGAGCGCACCAACACCGTCGGCCAGACCCCCGCGGACGTGGCGCTGGTGACCCGGCGCGAGTCCTACGACGAGACCACGGCAAACACGCCCGCTGCCAACGCGGCGTTCCGCGATCCGCTGGTCGGCTTCTTCAATTCACGCGAGAACGACCCGGAGTACCGCTCGAGCTTCAATTTCTATACGCCCGGGGTCGGCGGGGTGACGCTCCCTCAGGGCGGGACGGGCAGCACGTATGCGCGCAACCTGATCTACGCGGTTTCCGAGACGGGCGGGGTTCCACAAGGCGGCGTCGACGTCGGCTGGGCGCCGGAACGCTGGGAGGGTCGTCGCACGCAGCTTGCCGCGGCGGGCGTCACGGCGGCGGACAACTACCAGTCCGGCGTGCTCCGCACGCTGGGGCTGGTCACCGAGGGCGCGTCCGGTCAGACCAACGGCCTGCTGCCCTCCTTCGATCCGAGCGCCGACTACGGCACCGCCACCTCCGCCGCCGCGTACGGGGACATGTTCCTCCTCACGCGGCCGGCGGACCGCCTGTCGTACTTCAAGGCGATGGCCGCCGAGGGCGAGATCCTCGACCCCATCACCGGCACCCGCGTCGCCTCGCTCGCGCCCTTCGGCATCGACGACGAGGTGGAGCTGCGCGCGGCCAACGGCCTGAACACGCCGCTGGCCTTCAGCCGGCTCGAGGGGGCGCTGAACGACGGCGCCCCGATGCTGGGCAACGACATCCGCTACGGCCAGTACCTGCGCTCCACGCGCTCGCGCGAGGAGACGTCGCGGTTCTTCGCCCCCGACGACGTCCGCACCCAGGACTGGCGTGCGCGTGCCGCGTGGGCGCCGGGCGCCTCGGTCACGGGACTTCAGGACGGCGTTGCCTACGGCGTCGCCGCGCGCTCCGGCACGGAGCTGCTGCTCGACCACCGCCGGATGCTCACCACGATCTCCGGCGCGCGCAACGAGATGCTCCCGCCGCGGCTCTGGACGGTCCGGGACCACACCCAGCACCGGGTGCCGCAGCCGGGCGATCTCCGCGATCCGGATTCAAACGTCTTCAACACGACGGAAGACATCGTGCTGGCACGTCCGGCCTTCGTCAGTACTTCGTCCAATGGCGGGTTGCCGCCGTACCACCCGAACGTGATGTTCACTTCGGCGGCGCACCCCTCCATTGCGCCAGGGCCGAACAATCCTTATGGCCAGGCCGTCAACGACGCCAACCGCGACGGCGAGATTACTGCCCAGGACTTCGTGCTCGCCAGGCGCCGCTTCCTTCGCGACAACCAGAAGATCGATCTTCGGCGTCCGTTGGACCTGCCAGGTCCGAGTCCAGCCAATCCGCAGCAGCAGGCCCCGGCCTACATAGCAGACATCCGGGACCAAACGCGCGGATTCATGCGCGACGTGCAGCGGGTCATGCGCCGCGCCCTGATAGACGCGGAGGACTTCAACCTGGGCAAGGGGTCCGGCCAGAGCTACCTCAACACCGTCGTGTCCATGCCGGATCCGCCCATCGTCGGCCAGGGGACTACGGACGGCGAATTCGATGCCCGGCGTAAGGCACTTCGGGCCACCAAGCTGATGTCCCTGAGCTTCGCGACCAACCTCTTGTGCTGGAGGGA
>JBILFU010000292.1:0-2887 GCA_044351405.1 Phycisphaerales bacterium | reverse complement strand
TCCTGCGCGCGATCGACGCCGGCAAGGAGCTGGTCCTGCGCGCCCCGGCCGCCACGCGTCCCTGGCAGCACGTGCTGGAGCCGCTCACGGGCTACCTGACGCTCGCCGAGGCGCTGCGCGGCGGCGACGGCGCGCGCTTCGCCTGCGGATGGAACTTCGGACCCGCGGCCGGCGAGGAGCGCACCGTGCGCTGGGTCGCCGAGCAGCTCTGCCTGGGCCTCCCCGGCGCGCGGTGGAGCGTCGACCCGGCCGCCGCGGCGCAGCCGCACGAGGCGCACCTCCTGGCCCTCGACAGCGCGAAGGCGCGGCGCGAGCTCGACTGGCTGCCGCGCTGGGATGCGCAGCAGGCCATCCGCCGCACGCTCGACTGGCACCGTGCCTGGCGCCGCGGCGAGGACATGCTCGCGTTCTCCGCCGCACAGATGCACGAGCACGCGGCGACCGCCGCAGGGAGCGCGCACGCATGAGCGGGCGCTTCGAGGTCCACGCCACGCCGCTCGACGGGCTCGTCGTCCTGGAGCGGAAGCCGATGGGCGACGCGCGCGGGAGCCTCACGCGGATGTTCTGCGCGAAGGAGCTCGCGCGGTTCCTCGGCGGCTCGTCGGTCGTGCAGGCGAACTTCACCCGGACCGCGCTGCGCGGCACCGTCCGCGGGCTGCACCTGCAGTCGCCGCCCTTCGGGGAGGACAAGCTGGTGTCCTGCATGCGCGGCAAGGTCTGGGACGTGGCGGTCGACGTCCGCGAGGGATCGCCGACGTTCCTCAAGTGGCACGCGGAGGTGCTCGACGGCGACGGCCACCGCTCGATGCTGGTCCCCAAGGGCTTCGCGCACGGGTTCCAGGCGCTGACCGACGACTGCGAGCTCCTCTACTTCTGCACGGCAGCGCACGAGCCGTCGGCCGAGCTCGGGCTCGACGCGCTGGACCCCGACCTCGGCATCGCGTGGCCCGAGACCGTATCGCTCCGGTCGGCGCGGGACATGGCGCATCCGCCGGTGCGGCAGGGTTTCCGCGGCGTTCGCGCCTGAGGCCGGCCGCACGCCCGGGATATCCTCACGCCCGATGCTCACCGCCACACCGCGCACCGCCGCAGGCAAGCCGAAGATCCCCTACACGCGCCCCTCCGTCACGGAGCGCGAGGTGCAGGCCGCCACCGAGGCCGCGGCACACGGCTGGGGCGAGCGCTGCTACGAGGAGATCACGCGGTTCGAGCGCGGCTTCGCCGCGCACCTCGGCGTGCGGCACGCCATCGCCACCAGCAGCTGCACGGGCGCCCTCCACATGGGGCTTGCGGCCCTGGGGATCGGGCCCGGCGACGAGGTGATCCTCCCCGACACCACCTGGATCGCGACGGCCGCGTCGATCAGGTACGTCGGCGCGACGCCGGTGTTCGTCGACATCCGCGCGGACTCGTGGTGCATCGACCCCGAGGCCGCGGAACGGGCGATCACGCCCCGGACCAAGGCGATCTTCGCGGTGCACCTCTACGGGAACCTCTGCGACATGGACGCGCTGCTTGACCTCGGCACGCGACGGGGCGTCGCCGTGATCGAGGACGCCGCGGAGGCCGTCGGCTCGACGTGGCACGGGCGCCGCGCCGGATCCATGGGACGCTTCGGGACGTTCTCGTTCCACGGCACAAAGACGATGACCACCGGCGAGGGCGGCATGTTCGTCACCGACGACGACGCGCTCCACGAGCGCGTGCTCACGATGAGCAACCACGGCCGCGCGCGCGGGCAGACCAAGCAGTTCTGGCCGGACCTCCTTGGCTTCAAGTACAAGATGTCCAACGTGCAGGCAGCGATCGGACGCGTGCAGCTGGAGCGCGTCGAGGAGCTCGTGGCGCGCAAGCGCGCGATCATGGACGCATACCGCGCGCGCCTCGGGGCACTGCCGGGCGTCGCGCTCAACCTGGAGCCAGCCGGCACCGTGATCGGCGCGTGGATGCCCACCGTGGTGTTCGACCCGGCCACGGGCGTCACGCGCGAGCGGCTGCTGCGGGCGTTCGCGGAGGAGAACGTCGACGCGCGCGTCTTCTTCTATCCGATCTCCGGGCTGCCGATGTTCACCCCGTGCCCGCAGAACGCCAACGCGTGGGACATCCCCGGCCGCGCGATCAACCTCCCGAGCTACCACGACATGACCGAGGAGGAGATCGACCGCGTCTCCGGCGTCGTGCGGGCGTGCCTCCGTGGCTGACGGCGCCGACTGGGTGATCTGGGGAAGCAGCGGCCACGGCATGGTGCTGGCCGACGCGATCGCGCTGCGCGGCGGCCGGGTCGTGGCGCTCGTCGACAACGATCCGTCCGCGCAGCCGTGCGTGCCCGGGGCGCCGCTCTGTGCGGGCGAGGACGGTCTCCGTCGCTGGCTCGCCGCCCGCGGCGGATCCTCCGGCCTGCGGGCGGCGGTCGCCATCGGCGGCGCACGCGGCGCGGACCGGCGCAGGATCGGCACCGTGCTGCACGCCCTCGGCCTGCGGCTCGAGCCCGTGATCCACCCGACCGCGGCGGTGGCGACCTCCGCCACCATCGCCGAGGGTTGCCACGTGCTCGCGAATGCCGTGGTCGCGGCACGTGCGAGCCTCGGCGAGATGGGCATCGTCAACAACGGCGCGGTGGTCGACCACGAGTGCCGGCTGGCGCCCGGCGTGCACGTCGCCCCGGGCGCCACGCTCTGCGGCTGCGTGGACGTCGGCGAGGACGCCATGGTGGGCGCCGGCGCCACGGTGCTTCCGCGACTGCGGATCGGACGCGGCGCGGTGGTCGGTGCGGGAGCGGTGGTCATCCGGGCCGTTGCAGACGGCACGGTCGTGGTGGGCATCCCCGCGGCTACGATTGTCCGCCGATGCCCGTCGCCCTGACCCACCTCGACGAACTCGAAGCCGA